>NZ_JACARS010000257.1:0-1309 GCF_013386485.1 Pseudomonas sp. P7758
GTGGGAGCGGGCTTGCTCGCGAAAGCGGTGTGTCAGCCGCCACATGCCGTGGCTCACCCACCGCGTTCGCGAGCAAGCCCGCTCCCACATTTAGACCTCATTCAGCCTGACCCACCGCTCCTCCTTGGCCGACACCCGAATCGCCGCCGCCAACCGCTCAACCTCCCAAGCCGCCGCAAAATCCGTCCCGTCACTGCCCTTGCCGGCCAACGCCATCACCAACTCATGCACCTCCAGCGTCTTCAACTCGTTGTACCCCAACTGATGCCCCGGCGCCGGACTGAACGCCGCATACCCTGGCAACGAAGGCCCCGCCAACACCCGCTGAAACCCCTCCTGCCCAACCCGAAACAGCTGCAATTCATTCAACCGTTCCTGATCAAACAACAACGTGCCCCGCGTGCCACTGATCTCAAAGCTCAGGTGATTCTTATACCCATGCTTCAGCCAGCTACTGCTCACCGTCCCCCGTGCCCCATTGGCAAACCGCAACAACGCATGCACCTGGTCATCCACCGCAATCTCCCGCAGCGTCTCACTCCCGGCGGTGGCAGGCCGCTGCCCGTGCACCGTTTGCGTATCGGCACACACACTCACCACATCCCCCACCAAATAGCGCGCCATGGACAGTAAATGACTGCCCAGATCCGCCAACGCACCGCCGGCATGTCCCACCTCACAGCGCCAAGACCACGGCGACGCCGAATCCGCCATGAAATCCTCGCTGAACTCCCCCTGAAAACTGATGATCTCCCCCAACTCACCGCGGGCGATCAACTGCCGGGCCAAACCAATCATCGGGTTGTGCTGATAGTTGTAACCCACCCGCGTCACCACCCCGGCCTTGCTCGCCGCATCACGCATCGCGGCCGCCTGCTCCAGGCTCACCGCCAGCGGCTTCTCGCAATACACCGCCTTGCCCGCCGCCAGCGCAGCCATGGCCATGGGGTAGTGCAAATGGTTGGGAGTAGTGATGGCGACAACATCCACCTTGGGATCGTCAATCAACTGCTGCCAGTCGCCATGGGCCTGGGCAAACCCCCAGTCATTGGCGCAGCGTATTGCGCGCTCGGCATCGGCATCGGCCAGGGCGGCCAGCGTGAGCTTCACCGGCAGCTCGAACACCGCCCGCGCGTTATTAAACGCCAAGGCGTGGGCACGCCCCATAAAGCCTGTACCAATCAGGCCGATTCCGAGTTTGCGCATAGCCGGGTTCCTTCGAATTATTGTATTGAGAAGCCTATTTATGGAATAAATATTCCCAAAACTCAACACATAGAATAAAAATTCATTCTCGACGACCACACTT
>NZ_JACARS010000258.1:0-1939 GCF_013386485.1 Pseudomonas sp. P7758
GTTACCCGGCATGGCCGAGCGCACGGTGGTGCTCAACAGCCTGTCGAAAAGCCACGCCATGACCGGCTGGCGGGTAGGCTGGGTGGCAGGCCCGCCCACGTTGATCAGCCATCTGGAGAACTTGCTGCTGTGCATGATTTACGGCCTGCCAGGGTTTATCCAGGCGGCGGCGCTCAAGGCACTGGAACTGGATGAGGCCGTGGTCAGCGATGCCCGTGCGGTGTATCGGCGCCGGCGTGACCTGGTGGTGAACGCGTTGAGTGCGATCAGCGAGCTGGACTGCCGAGTCCCCCAGGCGGGCATGTTCATGCTGGTGGACGTACGCCGCACCGGGCTCAGCGGCCGGGAATTCGCCTGGCAACTGTATCGCCAGACCGGCGTATCGGTGCTTGACGCCCAGGCGTTTGGCCCCAGCGCCGAAGGGTTTGTGCGGGTTTCGTTTACCGTCGCCGATGACACCCTCAGGGAGGCTTGCCAGCGCATTGCCGGCTTCGTCGAAGGGCTTGGGGCCGACGCCGCGCCTTTACGTGATCGCCGATAACAGGTAGCGGCTGTACCAGGAATTGGGCTACGAAAAACGCGCCTTCGAAATGGGCAAGCGCCTTGGTTAAATCAACCGTTGGTAAGATGCCCCTTGATGACCTGTACGTATTTCTGTACGTTTCAGCCATTAAGCGAGGACTCAATTATGGAAACTATCAACTACACCCATGCACGGGCCCATCTCTCGGACACGATGGATCGGGTAAACGAAGATCGTGCCCCTCTGTTGGTGACCCGGCAAAAAGGTGAACCGGTGGTCATGATCTCTCTCTCAGAGTTCAACGCTCTTGAAGAGACGGCCTATCTGCTGCGCTCTCCCAACAACGCGGAACGCTTGATCAAATCGATCAACAGCCTGCGAGCCGGAAAGGCCAAGCCGAGGCAGTTGATTGAAGAATGAAAATACTCTTTACGCCTGAAGGCTGGGACGACTACCTCTGGTTTCAACAAAACGACAAAGCTGGGCTCAAACGCATCAACTTACTGATCAAATCGATCCAGCGTGATCCTTTTGACGGCGTTGGCAAACCAGAACCACTCAAACATAACCTCAGTGGTTTCTGGTCCAGGCGAATCACAGCGGAACATCGTCTGGTGTACGGGATTGAGGAGGGTGAAATACAGATCCTCATGTGTCGCTATCACTATTGACGCCATTTACCGTCAGGATCCTGCCTTGACCTGATCCCCCTCCCCGCTGAAAATGCGCGACGCTTTTCCCGTCTCCCCGTTTACTGAAGTAGTGAAATTTCAATGTCTGATTCCCGCACCGAAGAATCCGTAGTCGCCTTGCAATCCAAAGCTGAATACGAAAACGCCATCAATCTTTCACAGCACGTGCCGGCGGCCAAGACCATCAGTGAAATGGTGCTGGACGCGTTCCACACCTCCAAGGAAAGCGACCAGATCCGCGAGCTGCGCGTGGCCATCCGCCAGGCCCACGACGCTTTCGACGACGACAAGGCCTACGACCTGATGGGCGAGCTCAAGCAGCTCAAGGACGCCGAAGCCGCCGACAACGCCGCCCTCGAAGACCTGAACAGCAAGTTCTCCATCAGCCGCATCCTGTCCAGCTTCAAGGACGACCCGGAGTTTCAGGAGCTGGTCTACGGCCTGGCCCTCAAGGTGCTGAACCAGACCCACCAGGCCATCAGCAACCCGAGCGCCGGCAAAGGCAAGGCTTCCCGCCCGAAGAAGGAAGTGGAAGTGTTCGCCATCAGCAAGGACGGCATCAGCGTCACCCTGCCGCTGCGTTCGCCGCGCTCCAAGCCGAACGTCGACCGTGAGGCGTTTGAATTCCTCGGCTTTACCTTTGTCGGTGAAGGTGACGAGGCGGAACTGGAAGTTGAAACCTTTGTGGATAACTCGGGCGCCGAGCAGCCACTGACGCGTAAAA
>NZ_JACARS010000259.1:0-430 GCF_013386485.1 Pseudomonas sp. P7758
GGCCTGGCGCCAGGCCGCGTGATCAGCGTCAACCCGCTGCGCATCGCCTGCGGTGAAGACTCCCTGGTGGTCAAGTTCGGCCAGCGCAACGAGAACGGCCTGTACCTGGCCGGCCCGTCCCTGGCGGATGAACTGGGCCTGGTGGACGGTTCCGTACTGCGCGGCGCCGAGTCCGGCCGCAAGCCCCGTCGTACCCGCGTGCTGATCCTGGGTGTGAACGGTTTCATCGGTAACCACCTGTCCGAGCGCCTGCTGCGTGACGACCGTTACGAAATCTACGGCCTGGACATCGGCTCCGACGCCATCGAGCGCCTGCGCAGCCACCCGAATTTCCACTATGTGGAAGGCGACATCAGCATCCACTCCGAGTGGATCGAGTACCACATCAAGAAGTGCGACGTGGTCCTGCCGCTGGTGGCCATCGCCACCC
>NZ_JACARS010000028.1:0-95213 GCF_013386485.1 Pseudomonas sp. P7758
GCCCATGTGAGAGTAGGTCATCGTCAAGATTAAATTCCAGAACCCCTGATTGCTTATGCAGTCAGGGGTTTTGTTTTGGCGGTCGGAAAATTTGGGTGGTCGAATTTCAAGCATCTTCAATGCTAACGTCCTGCCTTTCTATGCAATGGCCTAATGCATGGCTATCATGCGTGCCTCATTGTGAGGCGAGACCTGCATGCTGACGTTGTTGAAACTTCTAAAAGATGGTCGATTCCACTCCGGGGAGGCGCTCGGTGCTGCCTTGGGTGTCAGTCGCAGTGCTGTATGGAAGCAGCTTCAGCATCTCGAGGCGGAATTGGGTCTACCTATCCATAAAGTGCGGGGCAGGGGGTATCAGTTGGCCGCGCCCCTGATACTGTTAAGTGCCGATGAAATAGCTCGGCATGTACCTGTTCCTGCATGGCCTGTTCATATCTCTGACTCCATTGACTCTACCAATGCCGAGGCATTGCGGCTGATTGAATCGGGTCGCACTGCGCCATTTCTTGTGCTTTCAGAACAGCAAACTGCAGGCAGGGGAAGGCGCGGACGAAAGTGGGTCAGTCCTTTCGCTCAAAACGTCTACTACAGCCTTGTGATGCGGATCGAAGGCGGCATGCGTCAGTTGGAAGGGCTAAGCCTGGTGGTCGGACTTGCAGTTATGCAGGCGCTGCGCGACGCGGGTGTTCGTGGTGCAGGGTTGAAGTGGCCAAATGACGTTTTGGTCGGGCAGAAAAAGATCGCCGGAATTCTCCTGGAACTGGTCGGGGATCCCGCTGACGTCTGTCACGTCGTTATTGGTATCGGCATCAACGTGAACATGCAGAAGGCGGATGAGGTCGATCAGCAATGGAGCTCCGTACAGTTGGAGAGCGGCAGTGCTGTTGATCGCAACTACCTGGTAGCGCGTCTTGGAGTGCAGCTGCAGGCTTATCTTGAGCGTCACCAGGCATCTGGCTTTTCGGCAATCCAGGGTGAGTGGGAGCAAAGCCATTTATGGCAGGGCCGGCCTGTATCGCTCATCGCGGGCGTGAACCGGATTGACGGCGTGGTGCTGGGGGTCGATGGGCAAGGTGCATTGCGGTTGAGCGTGGATGGTGTTGAGAAAGTATATAGCGGTGGTGAGCTAAGCCTGAGGTTGCGTGATGATTCTTGAGCTCGACTGTGGGAATAGCTTTATCAAATGGCGGGTACTTGAGTCGGATAAGGCTCGTATCTTTGCCGAAGGTGTCGTTGGGTCGGATGCCTCGCTGATCGACAGCCTGTTCGCGCTCACGGGGCTCGCGTTAAAAGACTGCCGGCTGGTGAGTGTTCGCGCTTCGGATGAGACAAGTCAACTGGTCGCTACCCTGGTCGAGGCATTTGGCGTCAAGGTGCTGTGTGCTGCTTCGGCGAGACAGATGGGTGGGGTGCGGAACGGGTACGAAGATTTCGAGCGCCTGGGACTGGATCGTTGGCTCGCGATGCTGGGTGGGTTTCAGCTGGCGTCGGGCGCGTGCCTGGTGCTCGATTTTGGCACCGCCGCAACAGCAGACTTCATTTCCGCAGACGGTGAGCATCTCGGCGGTTTCATTTGTCCGGGGATGCCGCTGATGCGTAATCAGCTTCGAACACATACCCGCAAAATACGCTATGACGATATCGCCGCTGAACGGGCTCTTGAGGCGCTGTCTCCAGGGCGCACAACTGTGGAGGCGGTAGAGCGCGGCTGTACGCTCATGCTGAGGGGCTTTGTGTTGACCCAGCTGGAGTTGGCTCGAAGCTATTGGGGGAGCGATTTTACCGTCTTCCTTACCGGTGGGGACGCTGAGCTCGTGGCTGACGCTGTGCCTCACGGTAGGCTTGTCCCTGATCTGGTTTTTGTTGGCTTGGCGATGGCGTGCCCTTTGTCCTGAGGTTTTTATGCGTTGGCTGTTTCTGCTTTTGCTGGTCCTCAATGTCTTCTATTACATCTGGCATCAGCAGGAGGCCCCTCTGCGCGCTAAAGATGTCACGCCTTTGGCTCTCTATCGTGGTTCTCAGCAAGATATCCGCCTGTTGAGCGAATCGGCTGATGCGATGGTTCGGCGAGACAGGGCAAAAGCGCCTGATGCGCAGGCGACGTGCTTGTATATCGGCGGTTTGCCTGATCAGAAAGAGGCTCAGTCCGTTGAGCAGCGCCTCACCAGCCTGGATATCAAGGTCAGGCTGCAGTCTCTGAACCTGCCTGATGCGTCGGGATATTGGCTGCGAGTGGCCCCTGAAAGCAGGCGTCTGGCCGATGATCTGCCCTTTGAAAACCTTGTTAATGAATTCAATGAGTTAAAACATAAAATAATGCCGTGCGAAGGCATTGCAACCTTCGAATAGTTTGCATAGAATGGCGCCCGCTTCGCAGTGAAGACCTTCTAGGTCGACAGGGCGAAGCGAAGGTCAACGCAGCTAACCTCATATTTTTTAATGAGAAAATGCTTGACAGAAGGCTGGCATGATGTAGAATGCCGGCTCGCTTAGGAGGGGTTCCCGAGCGGCCAAAGGGATCAGACTGTAAATCTGACGTCTACGACTTCGAAGGTTCGAATCCTTCCCCCTCCACCATTTTAGCGTGAGCTGCAAGCTCCGCGGGTATAGTTTAGTGGTAGAACCTCAGCCTTCCAAGCTGATGATGCGGGTTCGATTCCCGCTACCCGCTCCAAGTTTGCAGGTTGTGCAAGTTGTTTCGCTCTTGTAGCTCAGTTGGTAGAGCACACCCTTGGTAAGGGTGAGGTCAGCGGTTCAAATCCGCTCAAGAGCTCCATATAACAAGGCAGATATGAAAATATCTGCCTTTGTTTTAACAGCTACCTCCGGTTGAATATGCCCTCTCTCGCTGTTTTGTTTGGGTGGGTTTCAGGTCTGCAGGGGTTTGTTGTTGTAAAGTCTTTTTCAGATCGGCATAATTGTCGGCCTGATTTTGTTTTAGGTCAGTAGCTCAATTGGCAGAGCGACGGTCTCCAAAACCGTAGGTTGGGGGTTCGATTCCCTCCTGACCTGCCAGATTCACTTGGTGTGTCTGGCTTTCTTTTCACAGGATCTTCATAGATGACTCCTAAGGCTGAAGCTCAAGGCTCTCGCTTCGATCTGCTCAAGTGGCTTGTAGTAGTCGCTGTTGTGGTTGTAGGCGTTGTTGGCAACCAGTACTACTCTGGGTCGCCAATCCTGTACCGTGTCCTCGCATTGCTCGCCCTTGCTGCTGTTGCTGCCTTTGTTGGCCTGCAGACTGCAAAAGGCAAGTCGTTTGCGGTCCTGGTGAAGGAAGCTCGTACCGAGATCCGTAAAGTCGTTTGGCCGACTCGCCAAGAAACCACGCAGACCACGTTGATCGTGGTAGCTGTTGTTCTGGTTATGGCGTTGCTGTTGTGGGGGCTTGATTCCCTGCTCGGCTGGCTTGTTTCCTTGATTGTTGGCTAAGGGTGTCCCGTGGCTAAGCGTTGGTACGTTGTGCATGCTTACTCGGGTTACGAGAAGCATGTCATGCGCTCTTTGCTAGAGCGCGTAAAGCTGGCAGGCATGGAAGATGGCTTCGGCGAAATTCTGGTTCCCACTGAAGAAGTGGTTGAAATGCGTAATGGCCAGAAACGCAAAAGCGAACGTAAGTTCTTCCCTGGCTACGTGCTGGTTCAAATGGACATGAATGAGGGTACTTGGCACTTGGTCAAGGACACTCCTCGCGTCATGGGTTTCATCGGCGGTACCGCTGATAAGCCTGCTCCGATCACTGACAAAGAAGCAGAAGCAATTCTGCGTCGCGTTGCTGATGGTAGCGACAAGCCCAAGCCGAAGACGTTGTTCGAGCCGGGTGAGGTTGTTCGTGTCACAGATGGTCCGTTCGCTGATTTTAACGGCACCGTCGAAGAAGTTAACTACGAAAAGAGCCGGATCCAAGTGGCAGTGCTCATTTTCGGTCGCTCTACTCCGGTAGAGCTAGAGTTCAGCCAGGTCGAAAAAGTCTAGCTGAGCAAGCATCCCAACCCCGCAGCCTTAGGCTGTGGGGTTTTGTCGTCACTGGGATAAACGCGCAAGTAACCGGGGAGCCTTTCGAGGCGTTCGAACCCGTAATTGGAGTGCCTCATGGCCAAGAAGATTACCGCTTACATCAAGCTGCAAGTGAAGGCCGCTCAGGCCAACCCAAGCCCACCTGTTGGTCCAGCTCTGGGTCAGCACGGCGTGAACATCATGGAATTCTGCAAGGCCTTCAACGCCCGTACTCAGGGTATTGAGCCAGGTCTGCCGACTCCAGTGATCATCACTGTATACAGCGACCGTAGCTTCACCTTCGAAACCAAGTCGACCCCGGCTTCGGTTCTGTTGAAGAAAGCTGCTGGTCTGACTAGCGGTTCCGCTCGTCCTAACACCGTTAAGGTTGGCACCGTGACCCGTGCTCAGCTGGAAGAAATCGCGAAAACCAAAAACGCGGATCTGACTGCAGCTGATATGGATGCAGCCGTGCGTACCATCGCCGGTTCTGCTCGTAGCATGGGCCTTAACGTGGAGGGTGTGTAATGGCTAAGCTGACCAAGCGCCAAAAGGCTATCGCCGGCAAAATCGAAGCGGGCAAGTCCTACAATTTTGTAGACGCTGCTGCTCTGCTGACCGAGCTGTCGACTGTCAAGTTCAGCGAGTCTGTTGACGTTGCTGTAAACCTGGGCGTTGACCCACGTAAATCCGACCAGGTCGTTCGTAGCGCTACTGTGCTGCCACACGGTACTG
Organism: Pseudomonas sp. P7758; assembly: GCF_013386485.1. Classification (NCBI taxonomy): domain Bacteria; kingdom Pseudomonadati; phylum Pseudomonadota; class Gammaproteobacteria; order Pseudomonadales; family Pseudomonadaceae; genus Pseudomonas; species Pseudomonas sp. P7758. Next base: position 4,729 of record NZ_JACARS010000028.1, read on the forward strand.
GCAAGACTGTACGTGTAGCTGTCTTCACCCAAGGCCCAGCAGCTGAAGCTGCTCTGGCCGCCGGCGCCGATCGCGTTGGCATGGACGACCTGGCTGCCGAAATGAAAGGCGGCGACCTGAACTATGACGTCGTAATTGCTTCCCCGGATGCAATGCGCGTTGTAGGTCAGTTGGGTCAGATCCTCGGTCCACGTGGCCTGATGCCTAACCCTAAAGTCGGCACCGTGACTCCAGACGTAGCTACCGCGGTTAAAAACGCCAAAGCTGGTCAGGTTCGTTATCGCACCGACAAAAACGGCATCATTCACACCTCCGTTGGCAAAGTCGGCTTTGATGCCGTCAAGCTGAAGGAAAACGTTGAAGCCCTGATCGCTGATCTGAAGCGTATCAAGCCAGCTTCCTCGAAAGGTATCTACGTCAAGCGCGTTACCCTGAGCACCACTATGGGCCCAGGTCTGGTCATCGACCAAGGCTCGCTGGACGTATAAGACACAAATTGGCGCAAGTAATTGCGCCAATTGAAAGATTGGGGTCCCTGCCTGGCGGGGGCTATCCAAGACCGTAGGCGACGCAAGTCTTAAACCACAAGCCTACGCAGATGGTGCTCCCGGTTCCTTACCGAATCAGACACCAAAACGACATCCGGCCCAGGCCAGATGAAACGGTAACAAGCAGGAGTTAAACCCGTGGCAATTAATCTCGAAGACAAGAAGGCCATCGTCGCTGAAGTCAACGAGGCTGCCAAAGCTGCTCTGTCCGCTGTCGTGGCTGATGCCCGTGGTGTGACAGTAAGCGCTATGACCGGACTCCGTAAAGAGGCTCGTGAAGCTGGCGTATACGTACGTGTTGTACGTAACACCCTGCTCAAGCGCGCTGTTGCTGACACTGAATACAGTGTCCTCAACGACGTGTTCACCGGCCCGACCCTGATTGCGTTCTCCAAGGAACATCCTGGCGCTGCTGCCCGTTTGTTCAAGGAATTCGCCAAGGGTCAGGATAAGTTCGAGATCAAGGCAGCTGCGTTCGAGGGCAAGTTCCTCGCAGCTAACCAAATCGACGTACTGGCAACACTGCCGACCCGTAACGAAGCTATTTCTCAGCTGATGAGCGTGATTCAAGGCGCTACCAGCAAGTTGGCTCGTACTCTGGCCGCAGTTCGCGAGCAAAAAGAAGCTGCCGCAGCCTAAGGCTGAGCATCTCCTCTCGCGTATTTTTGTTTATTTCGATGGCCGCGTAGGCCGTCCCCCAATTCAGGAATTACAGCAATGTCTATCTCCCAAGACGATATCCTCAACGCCGTAGCTGAAATGTCGGTTCTGCAGGTTGTTGAGCTGATCAAAGCTTTCGAAGAAAAATTCGGTGTTTCCGCTGCCGCTGCTTCGGCTGGCCCAGCTGTTGCCGCTGTTGCTGCTGAAGAGCAAACCGAATTCAACGTCATGCTGCTGGAAGCTGGCGAGAAGAAAGTAAACGTGATCAAGGCAGTACGTGAACTGACCGGTCTGGGCCTGAAAGAAGCCAAGGCAGTAGTTGACGGCGCCCCTGCCCAGGTTCTGGAAGCAGTGTCGAAAGACGCAGCTGACAAAGCTAAAGCAGTGCTGGAAGAAGCAGGCGCTAAAGTCGAGCTGAAGTAAGCATCGACCTTGCGTCTCCAGCCCAAGCGTTAAGCTGAAGGCTGATGGCTGGTGGCTCTTGCCACCGGCCTTTTTCCGTTATTGGCAATCGACTCGGTCGTCGCCTATAACGCGCTGTAACCACCCGATGCGGTGGCGCAAACCATGGGGTTTGCAAGATTTTCTGGCTGCTCCCGTCGGGAGGGGCCAAACAAGCAGGTGACCAAGCTGGGGAACGCTGATGGCTTACTCATATACTGAGAAAAAACGTATCCGCAAGGACTTTAGCAAGTTGCCGGACGTCATGGATGTCCCGTACCTTCTGGCTATCCAGCTGGATTCGTATCGTGAATTCTTGCAGGCGGGAGCGACCAAAGATCAGTTCCGCGACGTGGGCCTGCATGCGGCCTTCAAATCCGTTTTCCCGATCATCAGCTACTCCGGCAATGCTGCGCTGGAGTACGTCGGTTATCGCCTGGGCGAACCGGCATTTGATGTCAAAGAATGCGTGTTGCGCGGTGTTACGTACGCCGTACCTTTGCGGGTAAAAGTCCGTCTGATCATCTTCGACAAAGAGTCGTCGAACAAAGCGATCAAGGACATCAAAGAGCAAGAAGTCTACATGGGTGAAATCCCCCTGATGACTGAGAACGGTACCTTCGTTATCAACGGTACCGAGCGCGTTATCGTTTCCCAGCTGCACCGTTCCCCGGGCGTGTTCTTTGACCACGACCGCGGCAAGACGCACAGCTCCGGCAAGCTCCTGTACTCCGCGCGGATCATTCCGTACCGCGGTTCGTGGTTGGACTTCGAGTTCGACCCGAAAGACTGCGTGTTCGTGCGTATCGACCGTCGTCGCAAGCTGCCGGCCTCGGTACTGCTGCGCGCGCTCGGCTATACCACTGAGCAAGTGCTGGACGCTTTCTACACCACTAACGTATTCCACCTGAGCGGCGAAACCCTCAGCCTGGAGTTGGTGCCTCAGCGCCTGCGTGGTGAGATTGCCGTTCTGGACATCCAGGACGACAAAGGCAAGGTCATCGTTGAAGCCGGCCGCCGTATTACCGCGCGCCACATCAACCAGATCGAAAAAGCCGGTATCAAGACGCTGGAAGTGCCTCTGGACTACGTCCTGGGTCGCACCACCGCCAAGGTCATCGTGCACCCGGCCACCGGCGAAATCCTGGCTGAATGCAACACCGAGCTGAACACCGAGATCCTGGCGAAAATCGCCAAGTCCCAGGTTGTTCGCATCGAGACCCTGTACACCAATGACATCGACTGCGGCCCGTTCGTCTCCGACACCCTGAAGATCGACTCCACCAGCAACCAATTGGAAGCGCTGGTCGAGATCTATCGCATGATGCGTCCTGGCGAACCACCAACCAAAGACGCTGCCGAGACCCTGTTCAACAACCTGTTCTTCAGCCCTGAGCGCTATGACCTGTCTGCGGTCGGCCGGATGAAGTTCAACCGTCGTATCGGTCGTACCGAGATCGAAGGTTCGGGCGTGCTGTGCAAGGAAGACATCGTCGCGGTACTGAAGACCCTGGTCGACATCCGTAACGGCAAAGGCATCGTCGATGACATCGACCACCTGGGTAACCGTCGTGTTCGCTGCGTAGGCGAAATGGCCGAGAACCAGTTCCGCGTTGGCCTGGTACGTGTTGAGCGTGCGGTCAAAGAGCGTCTGTCGATGGCAGAAAGCGAAGGCCTGATGCCGCAAGACCTGATCAACGCCAAGCCAGTGGCTGCGGCGGTGAAAGAGTTCTTCGGTTCCAGCCAGCTCTCGCAGTTCATGGACCAGAACAACCCGCTCTCCGAGATCACCCACAAGCGCCGTGTTTCCGCACTGGGCCCGGGCGGTCTGACTCGTGAGCGTGCAGGCTTTGAAGTTCGTGACGTACACCCGACTCACTACGGTCGTGTATGCCCGATTGAAACGCCGGAAGGTCCGAACATCGGTCTGATCAACTCCCTGGCTGCCTACGCGCGCACCAACCAGTACGGCTTCCTCGAGAGCCCGTACCGCGTGGTGAAAGACGCACTGGTCACCGACGAGATCGTGTTCCTGTCCGCCATCGAAGAAGCTGATCACGTGATCGCTCAGGCTTCGGCCACGATGAACGACAAGAAAATGCTGATCGACGAACTGGTAGCTGTTCGTCACTTGAACGAGTTCACCGTCAAGGCGCCGGAAGACGTCACCTTGATGGACGTATCGCCGAAGCAGGTAGTTTCGGTTGCAGCGTCGCTGATCCCGTTCCTGGAGCACGATGACGCCAACCGTGCGTTGATGGGTTCCAACATGCAGCGTCAAGCTGTACCGACCCTGCGCGCTGACAAGCCGCTGGTAGGTACCGGCATGGAGCGTAACGTAGCCCGTGACTCCGGCGTTTGCGTCGTGGCTCGTCGTGGCGGCGTGATCGACTCCGTTGATGCCAGCCGTATCGTGGTTCGTGTTGCCGACGACGAAGTTGAAACTGGCGAAGCCGGTGTCGACATCTACAACCTGACCAAATACACCCGCTCCAACCAGAACACCTGCATCAACCAGCGTCCGCTGGTGAGCAAGGGTGATCGGGTTCAGCGCAGCGACATCATGGCAGACGGTCCGTCCACCGATATGGGTGAGCTGGCACTGGGCCAGAACATGCGCATCGCGTTCATGGCCTGGAACGGTTACAACTTCGAAGACTCCATCTGCCTGTCCGAGCGTGTGGTTCAGGAAGATCGCTTCACCACGATCCACATTCAGGAACTGACCTGTGTGGCGCGTGACACCAAGCTTGGGCCAGAGGAAATCACTGCAGACATCCCGAACGTGGGTGAAGCTGCACTGAACAAGCTGGACGAAGCCGGTATCGTTTACGTAGGTGCTGAAGTTGGCGCAGGCGACATCCTGGTAGGCAAGGTCACTCCGAAAGGCGAGACCCAACTGACTCCGGAAGAGAAGCTGTTGCGTGCCATCTTCGGTGAAAAAGCCAGCGACGTTAAAGACACTTCCCTGCGTGTACCTACCGGTACCAAGGGCACTGTCATCGACGTACAGGTCTTCACCCGTGACGGCGTTGAGCGTGATGCTCGTGCACTGTCCATCGAGAAGACCCAACTCGACGAGATCCGCAAGGACCTGAACGAAGAGTTCCGTATCGTTGAAGGCGCGACCTTCGAGCGTCTGCGTTCCGCCCTGGTAGGCCACAAGGCTGAAGGCGGCGCAGGTCTGAAGAAAGGTCAGGACATCACCGACGAAGTACTCGACGGTCTTGAGCACGGGCAGTGGTTCAAACTGCGCATGGCTGAAGATGCTCTGAACGAGCAGCTCGAGAAGGCCCAGGCCTACATCGTCGATCGTCGCCGTCTGCTGGACGACAAGTTCGAAGACAAGAAGCGCAAACTGCAGCAGGGCGATGACCTGGCTCCAGGCGTGCTGAAAATCGTCAAGGTTTACCTGGCAATCCGTCGCCGCATCCAGCCGGGCGACAAGATGGCCGGTCGTCACGGTAACAAAGGTGTGGTCTCCGTGATCATGCCGGTTGAAGACATGCCGCACGATGCCAATGGCACCCCGGTCGATGTCGTCCTCAACCCGTTGGGCGTACCTTCGCGTATGAACGTTGGTCAGATCCTTGAAACCCACCTGGGCCTCGCGGCCAAAGGTCTGGGCGAGAAGATCAACCGTATGATCGAAGAGCAGCGCAAGGTCGCAGACCTGCGCAAGTTCCTGCACGAGATCTACAACGAGATCGGCGGTCGCAACGAAGAGCTGGACACCTTCTCCGACCAGGAAATCCTGGATCTGGCGAAGAACCTGCGCGGCGGCGTTCCAATGGCTACCCCGGTGTTCGACGGTGCCAAGGAAAGCGAAATCAAGGCCATGCTGAAACTGGCAGACCTGCCAGAAAGCGGCCAGATGCAGCTGTTCGACGGCCGTACCGGCAACAAGTTTGAGCGCCCGGTTACTGTTGGCTACATGTACATGCTGAAGCTGAACCACTTGGTAGACGACAAGATGCACGCTCGTTCTACCGGTTCGTACAGCCTGGTTACCCAGCAGCCGCTGGGTGGTAAGGCTCAGTTCGGTGGTCAGCGTTTCGGGGAGATGGAGGTCTGGGCACTGGAAGCATACGGTGCTGCTTACACTCTGCAAGAAATGCTCACAGTGAAGTCGGACGATGTGAACGGTCGGACCAAGATGTACAAAAACATCGTGGACGGCGATCACCGTATGGAGCCGGGCATGCCCGAGTCTTTCAACGTGTTGATCAAAGAAATTCGTTCCCTCGGCATCGATATCGATCTGGAAACCGAATAACACGTGACGCGAATCGAGAGCGGGGCTGTTTAGCCCGCTCTCTGCTCCGCCAGGAGGAAAGGCCTTGAAAGACCTACTGAATTTGCTGAAAAACCAGGGTCAAGTCGAAGAGTTCGACGCCATCCGTATTGGGTTGGCATCGCCTGAGATGATCCGTTCGTGGTCGTTCGGTGAAGTTAAAAAGCCGGAAACCATCAACTACCGTACGTTCAAACCAGAGCGTGACGGCCTGTTCTGCGCCAAGATCTTTGGCCCGGTAAAGGATTACGAGTGCCTGTGCGGTAAGTACAAGCGCTTGAAGCACCGTGGTGTGATCTGCGAGAAGTGCGGCGTTGAAGTTGCACTGGCCAAAGTTCGTCGTGAGCGCATGGCGCACATCGAGCTGGCTTCGCCGGTTGCCCACATCTGGTTCCTGAAATCACTGCCGTCCCGTATCGGCTTGCTGATGGACATGACCCTGCGTGATATCGAACGCGTTCTCTACTTCGAGAGCTATGTCGTTATCGATCCAGGCATGACCACCCTTGAAAAGGGTCAGCTGCTGAACGACGAGCAGTACTTCGAAGCGCTGGAAGAGTTCGGCGACGATTTCGATGCCCGCATGGGTGCCGAAGCTGTCCGCGAACTGCTGCACGCTATCGACCTGGAACACGAGATTGGCCGTCTGCGTGAAGAAATTCCGCAAACCAACTCCGAAACCAAGATCAAGAAGCTGTCCAAGCGTCTGAAGTTGATGGAAGCCTTCCAGGGTTCCGGCAACTTGCCAGAGTGGATGGTGCTGACCGTTCTGCCGGTTCTGCCGCCAGACCTGCGTCCGCTGGTACCGTTGGATGGCGGTCGCTTCGCGACTTCCGACCTCAACGACCTGTACCGTCGCGTGATCAACCGTAACAACCGCTTGAAGCGTCTGCTCGACCTGTCCGCTCCGGACATCATCGTGCGCAACGAAAAGCGTATGTTGCAGGAAGCTGTCGATGCCCTGCTCGACAACGGTCGTCGTGGCCGCGCTATCACCGGTTCGAACAAGCGTCCTCTGAAATCCCTGGCTGACATGATCAAGGGTAAGCAGGGTCGTTTCCGTCAGAACTTGCTCGGTAAGCGTGTTGACTACTCCGGTCGTTCGGTAATTACCGTAGGCCCGACCCTGCGTCTGCACCAGTGCGGTCTGCCGAAGAAGATGGCTCTCGAGCTGTTCAAGCCGTTCATTTTCGGCAAGCTGGAAATGCGTGGTCTCGCGACCACCATCAAAGCTGCCAAGAAAATGGTCGAGCGCGAGCTGCCAGAGGTTTGGGACGTTCTCGCTGAAGTGATCCGTGAACACCCGGTTCTCCTCAACCGTGCACCGACCCTTCACCGTCTGGGTATCCAGGCGTTTGAACCGGTACTGATCGAAGGTAAAGCTATCCAGCTGCACCCGCTGGTCTGTGCTGCGTACAACGCCGACTTCGACGGCGACCAAATGGCCGTGCACGTACCGCTGACGCTGGAAGCCCAGCTGGAAGCGCGTGCGTTGATGATGTCGACCAACAACATTCTGTCGCCAGCCAACGGTGAGCCAATCATCGTTCCGTCGCAGGACGTTGTATTGGGTCTGTACTACATGACTCGTGAAGCGATCAACGCCAAGGGCGAAGGTCGTGTGTTCGCGGATCTGCAGGAAGTTGACCGTGTGTTCCGTGCCGGCGAAGCCGCACTGCACGCCAAGGTTAAAGTCCGCATCCACGAAACCATCAACGATCGTGACGGTGGCAGCGTCAAGAACACCCGTATCGTCGACACCACTGTCGGCCGTGCGCTGCTGTTCCAGGTTGTTCCACCTGGCCTGTCGTACGACGTGGTCAACCAGCCAATGAAGAAAAAGGCGATCTCCAAGCTGATCAACCAGTGCTACCGCGTGGTTGGTTTGAAAGAGACCGTTATCTTCGCTGACCAGTTGATGTACACCGGTTTTGCTTATTCGACCATTTCCGGCGTTTCCATCGGTGTTAACGACTTCGTTATCCCGGACGAGAAAGCCGCCATCATCGGTGCTGCCACCGATGAAGTGAAAGAGATCGAAAGCCAGTACGCCTCCGGCCTGGTAACCCAGGGCGAGAAGTACAACAAAGTGATCGACCTTTGGTCCAAGGCCAACGACGAAGTGTCGAAGGCGATGATGTCGAACCTCTCGAAAGAGCGTGTTATCGACCGTCATGGCGTGGAAGTCGATCAAGAGTCGTTCAACTCGATGTACATGATGGCCGACTCGGGCGCACGGGGTTCTGCTGCGCAGATCCGTCAGCTCGCCGGTATGCGTGGCCTGATGGCCAAGCCGGACGGTTCCATCATCGAAACGCCGATTACTGCGAACTTCCGTGAAGGTTTGAGCGTACTTCAGTACTTCATCTCGACTCACGGTGCTCGTAAAGGTCTGGCGGATACCGCGTTGAAAACCGCTAACTCCGGTTACCTGACTCGTCGTCTGGTAGACGTTGCGCAAGACTTGGTTGTGACTGAAGTTGACTGCGGCACCGAACACGGTCTGCTGATGACTCCGCACATCGAAGGCGGCGACGTTGTAGAACCGTTGGGTGAGCGCGTACTGGGTCGAGTAATCGCCCGTGACGTATTCAAGCCAGGTACCGAGGAAGTCATCGTTCCTGCCGGCACCCTGGTAGACGAGAAGTGGGTCGAGTTCATCGAACTCAACAGCATCGACGAAGTGATTGTTCGCTCGCCGATCAGCTGCGAAACCCGCTACGGCATTTGCGCCAAGTGCTACGGCCGTGACTTGGCTCGTGGTCACCAGGTGAACATCGGTGAAGCGGTCGGCGTTATCGCTGCCCAGTCCATCGGTGAGCCGGGTACCCAGCTGACCATGCGTACGTTCCACATCGGTGGTGCGGCAAGCCGGACCTCCGCAGCCGACAGCGTTCAGGTGAAGAATGGCGGTACCGTCCGTCTGCACAACCTGAAGCACGTTGAGCGAGTGGATGGCCACCTGGTTGCTGTGTCCCGTTCCGGTGAGCTGGCAATCGCTGATGACTACGGTCGTGAGCGCGAGCGTTACAAGCTGCCGTACGGTGCTGTGATTTCGGTTAAAGAAGGTGACAAGGTCGACGCTGGCGCAATCGTGGCCAAGTGGGATCCACACACTCACCCAATCGTTACCGAAATGAAAGGTACCGTGACCTACGTGGGCATGGAAGAAGGCATCACGATCAAGCGTCAGACTGACGAATTGACCGGTATGACCAACATTGAAGTACTCGACGCCAAAGACCGTCCAGCTGCAGGCAAAGATATCCGTCCTGCCGTGAAGATGGTTGATGACAACGGCAAGGATCTGTTGCTGCCAGGCACTGACGTTATCGCTCAGTACTTCCTGCCAGCCAACGCCCTGGTCGGTGTTGCGGATGGTGCGAAGATCGCGATCGGTGATGTTATCGCTCGTATCCCGCAAGAAACTTCGAAGACCCGTGACATCACCGGTGGTCTGCCGCGTGTTGCCGACTTGTTCGAAGCTCGTCGTCCGAAAGAAGCGTCGATTCTGGCTGAAGTCAGCGGCACCATCGCGTTCGGTAAAGAGACCAAGGGCAAGCGCCGCCTGGTTATCACCCCGAACGACGGTAGCGATCCGTACGAAGAGCTGATTCCGAAGTGGCGTCACCTGAACGTCTTCGAAGGCGAACAGGTAAACCGCGGCGAAGTTATCTCCGACGGCCCGAGCGATCCACACGACATCCTGCGTCTGCTGGGTGTGAGTGCGCTGGCCAAGTACATCGTTAACGAGATCCAGGACGTTTACCGTCTGCAAGGCGTGAAGATCAACGATAAGCACATCGAGACCATCCTGCGTCAGATGCTGCGTAAAGTTGAAATCGCTGAATCCGGCGATTCGAGTTTCATCAAGGGCGACCAGATGGAACTGACTCACGTACTGGTAGAGAACGAGCGCCTGGCGAACGACGAGAAATTCGTTTCCAAGTTCACTCGTGTGTTGCTGGGTATCACCAAGGCGTCGTTGTCCACTGAGTCGTTCATCTCGGCGGCCTCCTTCCAGGAGACTACTCGCGTACTGACCGAAGCAGCGGTAACCGGCAAGCGCGATTACCTGCGCGGCCTGAAAGAAAACGTGGTTGTGGGTCGTCTGATCCCGGCCGGTACCGGTTTGGCCTACCACAGCGAGCGTAAGCGTCGCCGTGAACTCGACAAGCCGTTGCGCGTAAGCGCCAGTGAAGTGGAAGCTGCACTGACCGAAGCGCTGAACTCAAGCGGTAACTGAGTTCTGCGGTAAATAAGACCGGGCCCTGGCAGCCCCGTTCGTCGGATCGAGACAGATTTGTCCCGGTTCGATGGAAGGGGAGGTCGGGGCCTTGCCTTGACTGGGGACAAGATCCTCTTTAGACTCTTGTACCCCTAAATTTGGCGGGAATTCGTTCCTGCCATTTTGCTTTTCTTGCAAGACAATAGCGTCGCAAGACAACAGTGGAGCTAGTAGATGGCAACTATCAACCAGCTGGTACGTCAGCCGCGTAAGCGTATCGTCGAGAAATCCGACGTGCCTGCGCTGCAGAACTGCCCGCAACGTCGTGGCGTATGCACTCGCGTGTATACCACTACGCCGAAAAAACCTAACTCGGCACTGCGTAAAGTATGCCGTGTGCGCCTGACCAACGGTTTCGAGGTTTCCTCGTACATCGGCGGTGAAGGTCACAACCTGCAAGAGCACAGCGTGGTACTGATCCGCGGCGGTCGTGTAAAAGACTTGCCAGGTGTTCGTTACCACACCGTACGCGGCTCCTTGGATACTTCCGGCGTTAAAGGTCGTAACCAGGGTCGTTCGAAGTACGGTACCAAGAAGCCTAAGTAGTAGCGGCTTTTTGTAAAACTGAATCATCTTATTTTCTGAGTCGATAAGAGTAAGGTCGGAGGCGTCCCGAAAGGGCACCGATTCCGAGCGAACCTGAAGACCGTTTGAGGGCTTATCCATGCCAAGAAGACGCGTAGCAGCCAAGCGCGAAGTGCTTGACGATCCAAAATACGGAAGCCAAATCCTGGCCAAGTTCATGAACCACGTAATGGAAAGCGGCAAGAAAGCCGTTGCCGAGCGTATCGTTTATGGCGCGCTGGAAAAGGTTAAAGAACGCAAGAACAGCGACCCCCTGGAAATCTTCGAGAAAGCTCTCGACGCCATCGCTCCGCTGGTCGAAGTGAAGTCGCGCCGTGTAGGCGGTGCTACTTACCAGGTTCCGGTTGAAGTTCGCCCGTCCCGTCGTAACGCTTTGGCAATGCGCTGGTTGGTAGACTTCGCCCGTAAGCGCGGCGAGAAGTCTATGGCCCTGCGTTTGGCTGGCGAACTGTTGGACGCTGCTGAAGGTAAAGGTGCTGCTGTTAAGAAGCGTGAAGACGTGCACCGTATGGCTGAAGCCAACAAAGCTTTCTCGCACTACCGCTTCTAATTCTGGCTTCACTAATTTTGCGAGGGCTTTATGGCTCGTACTACTCCGATTAGCCGCTACCGTAACATCGGTATCGTTGCTCACGTGGATGCTGGTAAAACCACCACCACCGAGCGCGTACTGTTTTACACCGGCAAAAGTCACAAAATGGGCGAGGTGCATGACGGCGCCGCGACCACAGACTGGATGGTTCAGGAGCAGGAGCGTGGTATTACCATTACTTCTGCTGCTATTACCGCCTTCTGGAAAGGTTCCGAGAAGCAGTACAAGGACGAGCACCGCTTCAACGTAATCGATACCCCAGGCCACGTAGACTTCACCATTGAAGTTGAGCGTTCCCTGCGTGTACTCGACGGCGCTGTCGTTGTGTTCTGCGGTACTTCGGGTGTTGAGCCTCAGTCGGAAACCGTATGGCGTCAGGCCAACAAGTACGGCGTTCCGCGTCTTGTTTACGTAAACAAGATGGACCGTGCTGGTGCCAACTTCCTGCGCGTGATCGGTCAGATCAAACAGCGTCTGGGTCACACTCCGGTGCCAATCCAGTTGGCTATCGGTTCCGAAGACAACTTCCAGGGTCAGATCGATCTGATCAACATGGAAGCTGTTTACTGGAATGACGCTGACAAAGGCATGGTTCCTGTTCGTAAGCCTATCCCTGCAGAACTGCAGGAGCTGGCTGACGAGTGGCGTAACAACATGGTTGAGGCTGCTGCTGAAGCCAGCGAAGAGCTGATGAACAAGTACCTCGAAGGTGAAGAACTCACCAACGTGGAAATCAAGGCCGCTCTGCGTCAGCGTACTATCGCTGGTGAGATCGTTCTGGCTGTTTGCGGTTCTTCCTTCAAGAACAAGGGTGTTCCCCTGGTTCTCGACGCCGTTATCGACTACCTGCCTGCTCCAACCGACATTCCTGCTATCAAGGGTACCAACCCTGATAACGAGGAAGAAGAGATGGAGCGTCACGCCGATGACAGCGAGCCGTTCTCGGCTCTGGCGTTCAAGATCGCTACTGACCCATTCGTGGGTACTTTGACCTTCGTCCGCGTTTACTCGGGCGTGTTGGCCTCCGGCGACGGCGTGATCAACTCGGTTAAAGGCAAGAAAGAGCGTGTGGGTCGTATGGTGCAAATGCACGCAAACGCCCGTGAAGAGATCAAGGAAGTACGCGCTGGTGACATCGCGGCCCTGATCGGCATGAAGGACGTCACCACTGGTGAGACCTTGTGCGACGCTGCCAAGCCAATCATCCTGGTTCGCATGGACTTCCCGGAGCCGGTTATTTCGGTTGCCGTTGAGCCTAAGACCAAGGATGACCAGGAAAAAATGGGTATCGCTCTGGGCAAGCTTGCTCAGGAAGATCCATCTTTCCGCGTCAAGACTGATGAAGAGACTGGTCAAACGATCATCTCCGGCATGGGCGAGCTTCACCTGGACATCCTGGTTGACCGGATGCGCCGTGAGTTCAACGTCGAAGCCAACATCGGTAAGCCTCAGGTTTCCTATCGTGAGCGCATCACGAAGAACTGCGAAATCGAAGGCAAATTCGTTCGTCAGTCCGGCGGTCGTGGCCAGTTCGGCCATTGCTGGATCCGTTTTGCTCCTGCTGATGAAGGTCAGGAAGGTCTGCAATTCGTGAACGAAGTAGTGGGCGGTGTTGTTCCTAAGGAATACATCCCGGCTATCCAGAAGGGTATCGAAGAGCAGATGAAGAACGGTGTTGTTGCCGGCTATCCGCTCATCGGCCTGAAGGCGACCGTTTTTGACGGTTCTTACCACGACGTCGACTCCAACGAGATGGCGTTTAAGGTGGCTGCTTCCATGGCTACCAAGCAACTGGCCCAGAAGGGCGGTGGTGAGTTGCTTGAGCCAATCATGGCAGTAGAAGTCGTTACGCCTGAAGACTACATGGGTGACGTGATGGGCGACCTTAACCGTCGTCGCGGCATGATCTTGGGTATGGAAGATACGGTTTCCGGCAAAGTGATTCGTGCCGAGGTTCCGTTGGGCGAGATGTTCGGTTATGCGACCGACGTTCGTTCCATGTCTCAGGGTCGCGCAAGCTACTCTATGGAATTCAAAAAATACAACACAGCTCCGGCGCACATCGCTGAAACTGTATCCAAAAAACAAGGCTGATTCAGTCCTTTAGGCAAGGAGTTAATTGTCGTGGCTAAAGAAAAATTTGATCGTTCCCTACCGCACGTAAACGTTGGCACTATCGGCCACGTTGACCACGGTAAAACCACTCTGACCGCTGCTCTGACTCGCGTCTGCTCCGAAGTTTTCGGTTCGGCTCGTGTTGACTTCGACAAGATCGACAGCGCACCAGAAGAAAAAGCTCGTGGTATCACCATCAACACCGCGCACGTTGAATACAACTCGCTGATCCGTCACTACGCTCACGTTGACTGCCCAGGTCACGCTGACTATGTGAAGAACATGATCACCGGTGCTGCCCAGATGGACGGCGCGATCCTGGTTTGCTCGGCCGCTGATGGTCCGATGCCACAAACCCGTGAGCACATCCTGCTGTCCCGTCAGGTAGGCGTTCCGTACATCGTGGTTTTCCTGAACAAGGCTGACCTGGTAGACGACGCTGAGCTGCTGGAACTGGTTGAGATGGAAGTGCGCGATCTGCTGAGCACTTACGACTTCCCAGGCGACGACACTCCGATCATCATCGGTTCTGCTCGTATGGCTCTGGACGGTCTTGACGACAACGAAATGGGCACCACTGCCGTTCGTAAACTGGTTGAGACTCTGGACAGCTACATCCCAGATCCAGTTCGTGTTATCGACAAGCCGTTCCTGATGCCAATCGAAGACGTATTCTCGATCTCCGGTCGTGGTACTGTTGTGACTGGTCGTATCGAACGCGGTATCGTTAAGGTTCAAGATCCACTGGAAATCGTTGGTCTGCGTGACACTACCGTCACCACCTGCACCGGTGTTGAAATGTTCCGTAAACTGCTCGACGAAGGTCGTGCAGGCGAGAACTGCGGCGTTCTGCTGCGTGGTACCAAGCGTGACGACGTTGAGCGTGGCCAGGTTCTGGTCAAGCCAGGTTCGGTTAAGCCGCACACTACCTTCGAAGCTGAAGTGTACGTGTTGAGCAAAGAGGAAGGCGGTCGTCACACTCCGTTCTTCAAAGGCTACCGTCCACAGTTCTACTTCCGGACCACTGACGTGACCGGTAACTGCGAACTGCCGGAAGGCGTTGAAATGGTAATGCCAGGCGACAACATCAAAATGGTTGTCACCCTGATCAAAACCATCGCAATGGAAGATGGTCTGCGTTTCGCTATCCGTGAAGGCGGTCGTACCGTCGGCGCTGGCGTCGTAGCCAAAATCATCGCTTAATAAGTGATGACTTGAAAAAGCCCCCGCTCAGCGGGGGCTTTTTTATTGAGTTGACACCCATATGGGGCGTCTATAGAATTGCGCCTCCTTTTAACGGGCGTGTTGCGCTCGCTGGGAATAGCAGCCGGAGTCTGAAATCCAATGGCAAATCAGCAAATTCGTATCAGGTTGAAGGCTTTTGACCACAAACTGATCGACCAATCCACCCAGGAAATCGTGGAAACCGCGAAACGTACTGGTGCTCAAGTGCGTGGTCCAATTCCACTGCCTACCCGTAAAGAGCGGTTCACCGTTCTGGTCTCCCCGCACGTCAACAAAGACGCGCGTGACCAGTACGAGATCCGTACTCATAAGCGCGTGCTGGACATCGTCCTGCCAACGGATAAAACCGTTGATGCACTTATGAAGCTTGATCTGGCGGCCGGTGTGGAAGTACAGATCAGCCTCGGCTAAGACTTGGGTCTTAGTCGTGTAACGCTCTGAAATGGGCGGCCATAGCGGGTGAAAGCCCCGTACACTCATGAGGTTTACAACATGACTATTGGTGTAGTCGGTCGTAAATGCGGTATGACCCGTATTTTCACCGAAGAAGGTGTCTCCATTCCGGTCACGGTCATTGAGATCGAACCGAATCGCGTCACCCAGTTTAAAACTGAAGAAACCGATGGCTATCGTGCAGTGCAAGTCACTGTCGGCGAGCGTCGTGCTTCGCGTGTGACTGCTGCTCAAGCAGGTCACTTCGCTAAAGCAAACGTTGCAGCTGGTCGTACTGTTATGGAGTTCCGTCTTGAAGACGGCGACTACCAGGCTGGCGATCTGATCAACGCTGAAATCTTCGCCGCTGGTCAACTGGTTGATGTAACCGGTCAGTCCAAGGGTAAAGGCTTCCAGGGTACGATCAAGCGTTGGAATTTCCGTGGCCAAGACAACACTCACGGTAACTCCGTTTCCCACCGCGTCCCGGGCTCTATTGGCCAGTGCCAGACTCCTGGTCGTGTATTCAAGGGCAAAAAAATGTCCGGTCATATGGGCGCTGAGCGCGTGACCGTGCAGTCCCTCGAAGTAGTGCGCGTCGACGCTGAACGCAATCTGTTGTTGGTCAAGGGTGCTGTTCCTGGCGCTACTGGCGGCAACCTGGTTGTACGTCCAGCGGCCAAGGCTCGCGGTTAAGGGGAAGCTGACATGCAATTAAACGTAAATGACGCTCAAGCGATCGAAGTTTCCGAACTGACATTTGGCGGCGAATTCAACGAGACGCTGGTTCACCAAGCAGTCGTGGCCTACATGGCCGGCGGCCGTCAAGGTAGCAAGCAGCAAAAGACCCGTTCCGACGTTCGTGGTGGCGGTAAGCGCCCTTGGCGTCAGAAAGGTACTGGCCGCGCTCGTGCCGGTACTATCCGTAGCCCAATCTGGCGTGGCGGCGGTACCACTTTCGCAGCACGTCCACAGGATCACACCCAGAAGCTCAACAAGAAGATGTATCGCGCAGCACTGCGCTCCATCCTTGCTGAACTCGTGCGTACTGATCGTCTGGTCGTGGTTCAGGACTTCGCTGTTGAAGCGCCGAAAACCAAAGATCTGCTGAACAAGCTGAACGGCATGGGCCTGACTGACGTCCTGATCGTGTCTGAAGCTGTTGATCAGAACCTGTACCTGGCTGCTCGCAACCTGCCACACGTTGATGTACGTGACGTGCAAGGTTCCGATCCAGTTAGTCTGATCGCATACGACAAGGTGTTGATCACCGTGTCGGCCGTGAAGAAATTCGAGGAGCTGCTGGGATGAACCAGGAACGCGTATTTAAAGTTCTGCTTGGCCCGCACGTTTCCGAAAAGGCTACGGTTCTGGCTGACAAGAAAGGCCAGTTCGTTTTCAAGGTTGCAACTGACGCAACCAAGCTGGAAATCAAGAAGGCCGTCGAAAGCCTGTTCAGCGTGAAAGTAGAGCGTGTTACTACCCTGAATGTTCTGGGTAAGAGCAAGCGCACTGCTCGCGGTCTGGGCAAGCGTAATGACTGGAAGAAGGCAGTTATCTCCCTTCAGCCAGGCCAAGATCTCGATTTCAGCAGCAGTGCTGAGTAAGGAAGGGGTGCATCATGGCAATCGTTAAATGCAAACCGACTTCCCCTGGCCGCCGTTTTGTGGTCAAGGTGGTCAACCAGGAGCTGCATAAAGGCGCTCCTCACGCACCGCTGCTCGAGAAGAAATCGAAGACTGGTGGTCGTAACAACAATGGTCGTATTACCACTCGTCACATCGGTGGTGGCCATAAGCAGCATTATCGTCTGGTCGACTTCCGTCGCAACGACAAAGATGGCATCGCTGCCACTGTCGAGCGTATCGAATACGATCCAAACCGTACTGCTCACATCGCTCTGCTGCTGTACGCAGATGGCGAGCGTCGCTACATCATCGCCCCTAAAG
Organism: Pseudomonas sp. P7758; assembly: GCF_013386485.1. Lineage (NCBI taxonomy): Bacteria > Pseudomonadati > Pseudomonadota > Gammaproteobacteria > Pseudomonadales > Pseudomonadaceae > Pseudomonas > Pseudomonas sp. P7758. Next base: position 21,878 of record NZ_JACARS010000028.1, read on the forward strand.
GCGTGAGTGCTGGTGACCAGCTGATCGCAGGTGCTTTGGCACCGATCAAGCCGGGCAACGCTCTGCAACTGCGCAACATTCCAGTTGGTAGCACCGTACACGGCATCGAATTGAAGCCGGGTAAAGGCGCGCAAATCGCTCGTTCCGCTGGTGCTTCGGCTCAGCTGATCGCTCGTGAAGGTGTCTACGTGACCCTGCGTCTGCGCTCTGGTGAAATGCGTAAAGTATTGGCTGAATGCCGTGCGACCCTGGGCGAAGTCTCGAACTCCGAGCACAGCCTGCGTTCGCTGGGTAAAGCTGGTGCCAAACGCTGGCGTGGCGTTCGCCCAACCGTTCGTGGTGTTGCCATGAACCCGGTTGACCACCCACACGGTGGTGGTGAAGGTCGTACCTCTGGTGGTCGTCATCCGGTATCGCCATGGGGCTTCCCGACTAAGGGCGCGAAGACTCGTGGTAATAAGCGTACCGACAAAATGATCGTCCGTCGTCGCAAGTAAATAGAGGGATACGACAGTGCCACGTTCTCTGAAAAAAGGTCCTTTTATTGATCTTCACCTACTGAAGAAGATCGAAGTGGCGGCGGAAAAGAACGATCGCAAACCGGTGAAAACCTGGTCGCGTCGTTCGATGATCCTGCCACAAATGGTCGGTCTGACCATTGCAGTGCATAACGGTCGTCAACATGTTCCAGTTCTCGTGAACGAAGACATGGTCGGCCACAAACTAGGCGAGTTTGCCGGTACCCGCACATATCGTGGGCACGTGGCAGACAAGAAAGCCAAGCGTTAAGGGGTAAGGAACGATGGAAGTAGCCGCTAAGTTGTCGGGCGCTCGAATCTCCGCCCAGAAAGCCCGCTTGGTCGCCGACCAGATCCGCGGGAAGAAGGTGGGCGAAGCGCTCAACCTGTTGGCTTTCAGCAGTAAGAAAGCCGCCGAGATCATCAAGAAAGTGCTGGAGTCGGCCGTAGCCAACGCCGAGCACAACGAAGGCGCAGACGTTGATGACCTGAAGGTCAGCACCGTTTTCGTCAACGAAGGGCGTTCGCTGAAGCGCATCATGCCTCGTGCCAAAGGCCGAGCTGATCGCATCGTCAAGCGGTCTTGCCATATCACTGTCAAGGTTGCTGACAAGTAACGGAGTCGAAGAGATGGGTCAGAAAGTACATCCCATTGGCATTCGCCTGGGAATCGTCAAGGAGCACACCTCCGTCTGGTACGCAGACGGTCGGACTTATGCGGACTACTTGTTCGCTGATCTGAAGGTGCGTGAGTATCTCCAAGACAAACTAAAAAGCGCGTCCGTGAGCCGTATCGATATCCATCGTCCTGCTCAAACTGCACGTATCACCATCCACACCGCTCGTCCAGGTATCGTTATCGGGAAGAAAGGTGAAGATGTTGAGAAACTGCGTCAGGACCTGACCAAGCAAATGGGTGTGCCTGTGCACATCAATATCGAAGAGATCCGCAAGCCGGAGCTCGACGGTATGCTGGTTGCGCAGAGCGTAGCTCAGCAGCTGGAGCGTCGCGTTATGTTCCGTCGCGCTATGAAGCGCGCAGTACAGAACGCCATGCGCATTGGTGCCAAAGGCATCAAAATCCAAGTGAGCGGTCGTCTCGGCGGTGCTGAAATCGCACGTACTGAATGGTATCGCGAAGGTCGTGTGCCACTGCACACCCTGCGTGCCGACATCGACTATGCCAACTACGAAGCTCACACCACCTACGGTGTGATCGGTGTAAAGGTTTGGATCTTCAAAGGCGAAGTAATTGGTGGTCGCCAAGAAGAACTGAAACCACAAGCACCAGCGCCTCGTAAAAAAGCTGCTAAGTAAGGGGTACGCCAAATGTTGCAACCAAAGCGTACGAAGTTCCGCAAGCAGATGACAGGCCACAACCGTGGTCTGGCTCAGCGCGGTAGCAAAGTCAGCTTCGGCGAATATGCGCTGAAGTCTGTAGCTCGTGGTCGTCTCACCGCTCGTCAGATCGAGTCAGCGCGTCGTGCACTGACCCGTCACGTTAAACGTGGCGGCAAGATCTGGATCCGTGTATTCCCGGACAAGCCTATCTCCAAAAAGCCCCTCGAAGTTCGGATGGGTAAAGGTAAGGGTAACGTGGAATATTGGGTTGCCCAGATTCAGCCAGGCAAAGTCCTGTATGAAATCGAGGGTGTTACTGAAGAGCTGGCGCGTGAGGCTTTCGCCCTGGCTGCTGCAAAGCTGCCGCTCGCCACCTCCTTTGTTAAACGGACGGTGATGTGATGAAAGCGAATGAACTTCGTGAAAAATCCGCACAGCAGCTGAACGAGCAACTGCTCGGCCTGCTGCGCGACCAGTTCAATCTGCGTATGCAGAAAGCAACTGGCCAGTTGGGGCAGTCTCATCTGCTCTCGCAAGTTAAGCGTGACATTGCTCGCGTGAAGACTGTGCTCAACCAGCAGGCAGGTAAGTGATCATGGCTGAAGCCGAAAAGACTGTCCGTACGCTGACTGGCCGTGTTGTCAGCGACAAGATGGACAAAACCATCACCGTTTTGATCGAGCGTCGCGTTAAGCACCCGATCTACGGTAAATACGTTAAGCGTTCGACTAAGCTGCACGCGCACGACGAAACCAACCAGTGCCACATCGGCGACAAAGTCACTATTCGTGAAACTCGTCCGTTGGCCAAGACCAAGTCTTGGGCCCTGGTTGATGTTCTCGAACGCGCTGTGGAAGTCTAAGGACTAGGGGTCGGAGAAATTATATGATTCAGACTCAATCCATGCTCGATGTGGCCGATAACAGCGGCGCACGCCGCGTTATGTGCATCAAGGTGCTGGGTGGCTCCCATCGTCGTTACGCTGGTATCGGTGACATCATCAAAGTTACCGTGAAGGAAGCAATTCCTCGCGGTAAAGTGAAAAAAGGCCAAGTGATGACTGCTGTTGTAGTCCGCACTCGTCACGGCGTACGCCGTGCAGATGGCTCCATTATCCGCTTTGATGGCAACGCTGCTGTTCTTCTGAACAACAAGCAAGAGCCGATCGGCACCCGTATCTTTGGGCCAGTGACCCGTGAACTTCGTACTGAGAAGTTCATGAAGATCGTCTCGCTCGCCCCAGAAGTGCTGTAAGGAGATCCGACATGCAAAAGATTCGTCGTGACGACGAGATCATCGTGATCGCCGGCAAAGACAAAGGTAAGCGCGGTAAGGTGCTGAAGGTTCTTGCTGATGACCGTCTGGTCGTTGGTGGTCTGAACCTGGTCAAGCGTCATACCAAGCCTAACCCGATGTCGGGCGTACAAGGCGGTATCGTCGAGAAAGAAGCGCCACTGCACGCTTCTAACGTCGCCATCTTCAACGGCGAAACCAACAAGGCTGACCGCGTTGGTTTCAAAGTAGAAGACGGTAAGAAAATTCGTGTCTTCAAGTCGACCCAAAAAGCGGTTGATGCTTGAACACTGCTAGGTAGAAGACCATGGCACGACTAAAAGAGATTTACCGGAAGGAAATCGCACCGAAACTTAAGGAAGAACTTAAGCTTTCGAACGTGATGGAAGTTCCGCGCGTTACCAAAATCACCCTGAACATGGGTCTGGGCGAAGCGATCGGCGACAAAAAAGTCATCGAGCACGCTGTTGCTGACCTGGAAAAGATCACCGGCCAAAAAGTCGTTGTGACCTACGCTCGTAAATCCATCGCTGGCTTTAAAGTCCGTGAAGGATGGCCGATCGGCGTCAAAGTGACTCTGCGCCGTGAGCGTATGTACGAATTCCTGGATCGTCTGCTGTCGATCTCCCTGCCTCGGGTCCGCGACTTCCGCGGCCTGAATGCCAAGTCCTTCGATGGTCGTGGTAACTACAGCATGGGCGTTAAAGAGCAGATCATCTTCCCGGAAATCGACTACGACAAGATCGATGCTCTCCGCGGTCTGGACATCACCCTGACCACCACTGCCAAGAACGATGATGAAGGCCGCGCTCTGCTGCGTGCGTTCAAATTCCCGTTCCGCAACTGATTGGAGTAGGACCATGGCCAAGATGAGCATGAAAAACCGCGAGCTGAAGCGTCAGCTCACGGTTGCCAAGTACGCCAAGAAGCGTGCAGCACTGAAAGCAATCATCGTTGATCTGAACGCAAGTCCAGAAGCGCGTTGGGAAGCTACAGTTGCTCTGCAGAAGCAGCCACGTGACGCAAGCGCTTCGCGCATGCGTAACCGCTGCCGCCTGACCGGTCGTCCACACGGCGTTTACCGCAAGTTCGGCCTCGGCCGTAACAAACTGCGTGAAGCGGCAATGCGTGGTGACGTACCAGGTCTGGTTAAAGCCAGCTGGTAAGTACGTTCGAAGTCTCGGTGGCCAGGATCGCAAGATACTGACCACCGGTGGCCTAGAATCTGGAACAAGCCCCTTTTGGGGCTTGTTTCATTTCCGGAGTGTGTCTAAAATACGCGGCTCGCCTGAGCCCGTGTGTTTTGTGCTCGGAGATTCTCGGCGACACGTAATGGCCGCAAGGCTAATTTTTTTGTATTAGGAGCGTCTAGCCATGAGTATGCAGGACCCGTTAGCGGACATGCTAACTCGTATCCGTAATGCCCAGATGGCTGAAAAGTCCGTCGTAAGCATGCCATCTTCCACGTTGAAGGTTGCTGTTGCCAAAGTCCTGAAAGACGAAGGCTACATTGCGGGTTATCAGATCAGCAGCGAAATCAAACCACTGCTGTCCATCGAGCTGAAGTACTTCGAAGGCCGTCCGGTCATCGAAGAAGTGAAGCGCGTTAGCCGTCCAGGCCTGCGTCAGTACAAGTCCGTTGATGATCTGCCAAAAGTTCGTGGCGGTCTCGGTGTGTCTATCGTCTCCACCAACAAAGGTGTGATGACGGATCGTGCTGCGCGCGCTGCCGGTGTCGGCGGCGAAGTTCTTTGCACTGTGTTCTAAGGGGGGATAAGCATGTCACGCGTCGCTAAGAACCCCGTTAAGCTGCCAGCCGGTGTCGAAGTAAAATTCGCAGGCCAACAGCTTTCGGTGAAGGGTGCCAAGGGCACTCTGGAACTGAACATCCATTCGTCCGTTGAGATCGTTGAAGAAGCTGGTGAGCTGCGTTTCGCTGCTCGCAATGGCGATCAACAAACTCGCGCAATGGCCGGTACCACTCGTGCGTTGGTAAACAACATGGTCCAAGGCGTAAGCCAAGGCTTCGAGCGCAAGCTCCAGCTGGTCGGTGTTGGTTACAAAGCGCAAGCAAAAGGCACGGTTCTGAACCTGGCCCTTGGCTTCTCGCACCCAGTGGATTACGAACTGCCGGAAGGCATCACCGCTGAGACCCCTAGCCAAACCGATATCCTGATCAAGGGTATTGATAAGCAGCTGGTAGGTCAGGTGGCCGCTGAGATCCGCGACTTCCGTCCACCAGAGCCGTACAAAGGCAAAGGTGTGCGCTACGCGGACGAAGTCGTCCGTCGTAAAGAAGCCAAGAAGAAGTAGGGCATAGCAAATGACCGACAAAAAAGTTACTCGACTGCGTCGCGCTCGCAAAGCACGCCTGAAAATGCACGAACTCGAAGTCGTGCGTCTCTGCGTGTTCCGCTCGTCGCAGCACATCTACGCCCAGGTCATCTCGGCCGACGGCAACAAAGTCCTGGCAAGCGCCTCGACTTTGGATAAAGAACTGCGTGATGGTGCCACTGGCAACATCGACGCGGCCACTAAGGTTGGCCAGCTGGTCGCTACGCGTGCTAAGGCCGCCGGCGTCTCGCAAGTGGCTTTCGACCGCTCTGGCTTCAAGTACCACGGCCGCGTGAAAGCGCTGGCTGATGCTGCTCGTGAAGCTGGGCTGGAGTTCTAAGTTATGTCAAATAACGACCAAAAGCGCGACGAAGGCTACATTGAGAAGCTGGTTCAAGTTAACCGCGTAGCCAAAACCGTTAAAGGCGGCCGTATCTTCACTTTCACCGCGTTGACCGTGGTAGGTGATGGTAAAGGGCGCGTTGGCTTCGGCCGTGGCAAGTCACGTGAAGTGCCTGCTGCGATCCAGAAGGCAATGGAAGCTGCTCGTCGCAACATGATCCAAGTTGATCTGAACGGCACTACTCTGCAGTACGCAATGAAGTCCGCTCACGGCGCTTCGAAGGTGTACATGCAGCCTGCCTCTGAAGGTACCGGTATCATCGCTGGCGGCGCTATGCGTGCTGTCCTCGAAGTTGCTGGCGTTCAGAACGTTCTGGCCAAGTGCTACGGCTCGACTAACCCGGTAAACGTGGTTCACGCCACTTTCAAGGGTTTGAAAGCAATGCAGTCTCCTGAATCCATTGCCGCCAAGCGTGGCAAAAGCGTCAAGGAGATCTTCTGATCATGGCTACCGTTAAAGTAACGCTGATCAAAAGCATGACCGGCCGCATCCCTAACCACAAATTGTGCGTTAAGGGTTTGGGTCTGCGTCGCATCGGTCACACTGTAGAAGTACTTGATACTCCCGAGAATCGCGGGATGATCAACAAGGCTTACTACATGCTGCGTGTCGAGGGTTAATTCGATGAAACTCAATGATCTGAGTCCAGCGCCGGGTTCCCGTCGCGAAAAGCATCGTCCGGGCCGTGGTATCGGTAGTGGTTTGGGCAAGACCGGTGGCCGTGGCCACAAAGGTCAGTCCTCCCGCTCCGGTGGCACCATCGCTCCAGGCTTTGAAGGCGGTCAACAGCCGCTGCATCGTCGCCTGCCGAAGTTCGGTTTCGTTTCCCTGAAAGCCATGGACCGCGCAGAAGTGCGTCTGTCCGAGCTGGCCAAAGTGGAAGGCGACATCGTTACCGTGCAGACCCTGAAAGATGCCAACGTGATCAACGTCAACGTACAGCGTGTGAAAATCATGCTGTCCGGTGAAGTGACTCGCGCTGTCACTATCGGCAAGGGAATCGGCGCCACCAAAGGTGCGCGTTCGGCTATCGAAGCAGCTGGCGGCAAGTTCGAGGAATAAATGGCTAAGCAAGGTGCTCTCTCAGCGCTCGGCAAAGGCGGTATGTCTGAACTTTGGGCTCGTCTGCGTTTTCTGTTCCTGGCGATTATCGTCTACCGAATAGGCGCACACATCCCGGTTCCAGGTATCAACCCGGACCGACTCGCAGACCTGTTTCGACAGAATGAGGGGACCATTCTTAGCTTGTTCAACATGTTTTCCGGCGGCGCGCTGGAACGGATGAGCATCTTTGCACTGGGGATCATGCCGTACATCTCGGCATCGATCATCATGCAACTGATGACCGCCGTCAGTCCGCAGTTGGAGCAGTTGAAGAAGGAAGGTGAAGCTGGCCGTCGCAAGATAAGCCAGTACACCCGCTACGGCACTGTCATCCTCGCCCTGGTCCAGGCTATCGGCATGTCCGTTGGCCTGGCCGGGCAGGGTGTTGCGTTCACTGGTGACTTTGGCTTCCATTTCGTCGCGGTATCCACATTTGTGGCTGGTGCGATGTTCATGATGTGGCTGGGTGAGCAGATTACTGAGCGTGGTGTTGGTAACGGTATCTCGATGTTGATTTTCGCAGGTATCGTTGCCGGTCTTCCGAGAGCGATTGGGCAGTCTTTCGAGTCTGCACGTCAGGGTGATATCAATATCTTCGCCCTGGTTGCCATCGGTTTGTTGGCAGTAGCGATTATCGGTTTTGTGGTGTTCATTGAGCGTGGCCAGCGTCGTATTGCTGTTCACTACGCCAAGCGTCAGCAGGGCCGCAAGGTCTTTGCCGCGCAGACCAGCCACCTGCCGCTGAAAGTGAACATGGCCGGGGTTATTCCTGCCATTTTCGCGAGCAGCATTTTGCTGTTTCCGGCTTCGTTGGGTGCCTGGTTCGGTCAGTCTGAAGGTATGGGCTGGTTGCAGGACATCTCGCAGTCGATCGCTCCTGGTCAGCCGTTGAATATTCTGCTGTTTAGTGCAGGGATTATTTTCTTCTGCTTCTTCTATACGGCGTTGATGTTCAATCCGAAAGACGTAGCGGAAAACCTGAAGAAGTCCGGTGCCTTTATTCCGGGTATTCGTCCAGGTGAGCAGTCTGCGCGCTACATTGATGGCGTTCTGACTCGCTTGACCATGTTCGGTGCTCTATATATGACGGCCGTCTGCCTGTTGCCCCAGTTCCTGGTGGTTGCAGCAAACGTTCCGTTCTACCTTGGCGGGACCTCGTTGCTGATCGTCGTCGTGGTTGTGATGGACTTCATGTCCCAAGTACAATCGCACCTCGTTTCGCACCAGTACGAATCCCTGATGAAGAAAGCCAACCTGAAGGGTTACGGCAGCGGCATGTTGCGCTGAGTACCCATAAGGTTCGAGGAGTTGGTGATGAAAGTTCGTGCATCGGTGAAAAAGCTGTGCCGTAACTGCAAGATTATTCGCCGCGAAGGTGTTGTTCGAGTAATTTGCAGCGCGGAACCGCGTCACAAACAGCGCCAAGGCTGAGTGTGATCCGCTTGAAGCCCGGCAGCTAGTGCGCTGCCGGGTTGATTATTTGTTATTACAGCGATATTATCTCGCGCCCTATTTCTTGGCTTCCGGGGCGTAGGTAGCTGTCAATTGGAGTCCCACTGAATGGCCCGTATTGCAGGCGTTAACATTCCAGATAACAAGCACACTGTTATCTCGCTGACCTACATCTATGGTGTTGGTCGCACTACTGCGCAGAAAATTTGCGCAGATACTGGGGTAAACCCAGCCGCAAAGATCAAGGATCTGAGCGACGAGCAGATTGAGCTGTTGCGTGGCGAAGTGGCGAAGTTCACCACTGAAGGTGACCTGCGTCGCGAAATCAACATGAAAATCAAGCGTTTGATGGACCTCGGTTGCTACCGTGGTCTGCGTCATCGTCGTGGTCTTCCAGTACGCGGTCAGCGTACCAAGACTAACGCGCGTACCCGTAAAGGTCCGCGTAAGCCGATCCGCAAGTAATCGCCCACGCGAATCGACAGGAAATTAATCATGGCAAAACCTGCTGCTCGTCCTCGTAAAAAAGTTAAAAAGACAGTGGTTGATGGCATCGCCCACATCCATGCATCTTTTAACAACACAATCGTGACCATCACCGACCGTCAAGGTAACGCGCTTTCTTGGGCTACCTCCGGTGGTTCGGGTTTCCGCGGTTCCCGCAAGTCCACCCCGTTTGCTGCTCAAGTAGCTGCTGAACGTGCTGGTCAAGCTGCGCTGGAATATGGCCTGAAAAACCTCGACGTCAACGTCAAAGGTCCAGGTCCAGGTCGTGAGTCTGCTGTCCGTGCATTGAACGGCTGTGGCTATAAGATCGCCAGCATCACCGACGTGACGCCAATCCCGCACAACGGGTGCCGTCCGCCGAAGAAGCGCCGCGTGTAATCCAGGAGATTGTAAAGAATGGCTCGTTACATTGGTCCAAAATGCAAACTCGCTCGTCGTGAAGGCACCGATCTCTTTCTGAAGAGCGGCGTGCGCGCGATCGAATCGAAGTGCAACATTGAAGCAGCACCTGGTATCCACGGCCAACGCCGCGGTCGCCAGTCCGACTACGGCACCCAACTGCGTGAAAAGCAGAAGGTCCGTCGTATCTACGGCGTTCTCGAGCGTCAGTTCAGCGGCTACTACAAAGAAGCTGCTGGCAAGAAAGGTGCAACCGGTGAAAACCTGCTGCAACTGCTCGAATGCCGTCTGGACAACGTTGTATACCGTATGGGCTTTGGTTCGACTCGTGCCGAATCCCGTCAGCTGGTATCGCACAAATCCGTCAGCGTAAACGGCCAAACCGTTAACGTCCCGTCGTACCAGGTTCGTGCTGGTGACGTGGTCGCGATTCGCGAGAAAGCAAAAAATCAACTTCGCATTGTCCAAGCTCTCGATCTGTGTGCCCAACGTGGCCGCGTAGAATGGGTAGAAGTAGACACTGAGAAGAAGTCGGGCGTTTTCAAGAACGTTCCTGCTCGCAGTGATCTGTCCGCCGACATCAACGAAAGCCTGATTGTCGAGCTCTACTCCAAGTAAGGGCTAGAAAATAGGTGCATCCATGCAGATTTCGGTAAATGAGTTCCTGACACCCCGTCACATTGATGTGCAGGTTGTCAGTCCAACCCGCGCCAAGATCACTCTCGAGCCTCTCGAGCGTGGTTTTGGCCACACCCTGGGCAACGCGCTGCGCCGCATCCTGTTGTCCTCAATGCCCGGCTGTGCAGTAGTCGAGGCCGAGATTGACGGTGTGCTCCACGAGTACAGCGCCATCGAAGGTGTACAGGAAGACGTAATTGAAATCCTGTTGAACCTTAAAGGTCTGGCTATCAAGCTGCACGGCCGTGACGAAGTTACGCTGACCTTGTCGAAGAAGGGTTCGGGGGTGGTTACCGCTGCCGATATTCAGCTGGATCATGATGTCGAGATCGTTAATCCCGATCACGTAATCGCTAACCTGGCGTCTAACGGCGCCCTGAACATGAAGCTCACCGTAGCTCGTGGTCGTGGTTATGAACCGGCCGACTCGCGTCAGAGCGATGAAGACGAAAGCCGCAGCATTGGTCGCTTGCAGCTCGACTCTTCGTTCAGCCCGGTTCGCCGTATCGCATACGTGGTGGAAAACGCCCGTGTCGAACAGCGTACTAACCTGGACAAGCTGGTTATTGATCTGGAAACCAACGGTACTCTGGATCCTGAAGAGGCTATCCGCCGCGCTGCAACCATTCTGCAACAGCAGTTGGCTGCGTTCGTCGACCTCAAGGGTGACAGCGAACCAGTGGTAATCGAGCAGGAAGACGAGATCGATCCGATCCTGCTTCGCCCGGTTGACGATCTGGAACTGACTGTACGTTCGGCTAACTGCCTTAAGGCGGAAAACATTTACTACATCGGTGATCTGATTCAGCGCACCGAAGTAGAACTGTTGAAGACTCCGAACCTGGGCAAGAAATCCTTGACTGAAATCAAGGACGTTCTGGCCTCCCGCGGTCTGTCCCTCGGCATGCGCCTCGACAACTGGCCGCCTGCAAGTCTTAAGAAGGACGACAAGGCGACTGCCTGATCGTCGTAATCACCGAACGTGAGTTTGGTAAGGAATGAACCATGCGTCATCGTAAAAGTGGTCGTCACCTGAGCCGTACCAGCTCGCACCGTAAGGCTATGTTCCAGAACATGGCGGTGTCGCTGTTCGAGCACGAGCTGATCAAAACTACACTGCCGAAAGCTAAAGAACTGCGTCGCGTTGCTGAGCCGCTGATTACTTTGGCCAAGACAGACAGCCTGGCTAACCGCCGTCTGGCTTTCGACCGTACTCGTTCGAAAGCTATCGTTGGTAAGCTCTTCAACGACCTGGGCAAGCGTTACGCTACCCGTGAGGGTGGCTACCTGCGCATCCTCAAGTGCGGTTTCCGCGCTGGTGACAACGCGCCTATGGCGTACGTTGAGCTGATCGATCGTCCAGTTGGCGGTGAAGCTGTATCCGCTGAGTAAGACGTCAGTCTGTAACGAAGAACCGGGCCTAGTGCCCGGTTTTTTGTGCGCGTTGAAAACTGGAATTACCTCGAGCGAATACACGTTCAGCCCGTGCAGCTACTTCTGATATCCGTTCGGATGGATCGTTAGTTAATTTCTATCGGTGGGTATGATTTAATAAATTTGATGGTGTCATCTTCCTGATCAATAATCGCTCCAAGCCGATTAGCCGGCAGTTCCAAGACTGACCTGAGGAAGATTGAGCATGAGCCAGAATAAAACCCTTACTACCGCCAGCGGCGCACCTGTCGCGGATAACCAGAATTCCCGTTCCGCCGGCCCACGCGGCCCGCTGCTGCTCGACGACTTTCACCTGATCGAGAAGCTCGCTCACTTCAACCGTGAAAACATTCCTGAGCGTCGTGTACACGCCAAAGGCTCGGGCGCTTACGGTACCTTCACCGTCACTCAAGACATCACGCAGTACACCAGCGCCAAGCTCTTCGATTCTGTGGGCAAGCAAACTCCGACTTTCCTGCGCTTCTCCACGGTGGGTGGCGAGCGTGGTTCGGCTGATACTGAGCGCGACCCGCGTGGTTTCGCGTTGAAGTTCTACACCGAAGAAGGCAACTGGGACATCGTTGGTAACAACACCCCGGTGTTCTTCATCCGCGACCCGCTGAAGTTTCCCGACTTTATCCACACCCAAAAGCGCCTGCCGCAAAGCAACCTGAAAAGTGCACAGATGATGTGGGACTTCTGGTCGCACTCCCCTGAGGCGCTGCACCAGGTCACCATCCTGTTTTCGGACCGTGGCATCCCGGACGGCTACCGTCACATGCACGGCTTCGGCAGTCACACCTACAGCTTGATTAACGCCAAAGGCGAGCGTCACTGGGTGAAGTGGCACTACAAGACCAAGCAAGGTATCAAGAACCTGGCGCCGGCTGACGCTGCACGCCTGGCGGGTACCGACCCTGATTACGCTCAGCGCGATCTGTTCGGTGCTATTGAGCGTGGTGACTTCCCGAAATGGCGCGTGTGCATTCAGATCATGACTGAGGCCCAGGCCAACGCTCACTACGAAAACCCGTTCGACGTGACCAAGACCTGGTCGCAGAAAGAGTTCCCGCTGATCGAAGTGGGTGAGCTGGAACTGAACCGCAACCCGCTGAACTACTTCGCTGAAGTTGAACAGGCGGCTTTCGGTCCAAGCAACATGGTCCCGGGTGTTGGCCTGTCGCCAGACCGCATGCTGCAAGGGCGCGTGTTCGCTTACGCCGATGCCCATCGCTACCGCGTAGGTACCAATCACCAGCAACTGCCGGTGAATGCGCCACGCAGCCCAGTCAACAGCTACCAGCGTGATGGTTCGATGGCATTCGGCTCCAATGGTGGTGCGGCCCCCAATTACGAGCCAAACAGCTACGCCGATGCGCCGAAGCAGGCTCCTCAGTATGCCGAGCCAGCCTTGGCCCTGAGCGGTGCGGCTGATCGTTACGATCACCGCGAAGATACCGACTACTACAGCCATGCCGGTGCGCTGTTCCGCCTGATGAACGATGAGCAGAAAGCCCTGCTGATCAACAATATCGCCGGCGCAATGGCGGGTGTTTCCAGCGACGTGGTGCAGCGCCAGTTGCAGTACTTCTTCAAGGCCGACCCGGCTTATGGAGAAGGGATCGCATCTGCACTGGGTGTATCGCTTAACTGACTCTAAACGATAAGCAGAACCGCCCTCATTTGGGCGGTTTTTGCGTTATTTAAGCTACTTTTCACCGGAAATCTTCACTTTTCTGCCGTTGGTCCCGTGACCTCCGGGTCATCATGGTTCAAACTACAGGCTTTCAAGCAGGGAGATGTAGGGCGATGCAAGGTCACCCCGACGTAATCGATTACCTCAACACGTTGCTGACGGGCGAACTGGCAGCTCGTGACCAATATTTCATTCACTCGCGGATGTACGAAGACTGGGGCTTTACCGAGCTCTACGAGCGTATCAACCATGAAATGGAAGAAGAGGCACAGCACGCCGACGCACTGATGCGCCGTATCCTGATGCTCGAAGGCACGCCCCGTATGCGTCCCGACGACCTGGATACCGGCACCACGGTGCCTGAGATGCTCGCCAGCGACTTGCGCCTTGAGTACAAGGTCCGTGCCGCGCTCTGCAAGGGCATTGAGCTCTGCGAGCAGCACAACGACTACGTCACGCGGGAAATCCTGCGGGTGCAGTTGAATGACACCGAAGAAGATCACACCTACTGGCTGGAAAAGCAGTTGGGCCTGATCAAGCTGATTGGCCTGGAGAATTACCTGCAATCGCAGTTCTGATTCCTCCAGCTACTAAAAAGCCCCTGTCACTTACACGGTGACAGGGGCTTTTTCGTGGGGCTGAACAATCAGTCCTTGTCGCGAGCCAGCAGAGGCTTGAGGTAGAAGCCGGTGTGAGACTGCTTCATCTCCGAGACTTGCTCCGGTGTGCCGACCGCAATGATCTGCCCACCTTTGGAACCGCCTTCCGGCCCCAGGTCCACCAGCCAGTCGGCGGTCTTGATCACATCCAGATTGTGCTCGATCACTACCACCGTGTTGCCGTGGTCACGCAGGCGATGCAGCACATCCAGCAATTGCTGAATATCCGCGAAGTGCAGGCCTGTGGTCGGCTCGTCGAGGATGTACAGCGTCTTGCCGGTATCACGCTTGGACAGCTCGCGAGACAGCTTGACCCGCTGGGCCTCGCCGCCCGACAGCGTCGTCGCCGACTGACCCAGCTTGATGTACGACAGGCCAACATCCATCAGTGTCTGCAGCTTGCGCGCCAGGGCCGGTACCGCGTCGAAGAACACCCGCGCTTCCTCGATCGTCATCTCGAGGGTTTCGTGGATGCTCTTGCCCTTGTACTTGATCTCCAGGGTTTCGCGGTTGTAGCGCTTGCTCTTGCACACGTCGCACGGCACGTAGATGTCCGGCAGGAAGTGCATCTCCACCTTGATCAAGCCATCGCCCTGGCACGCTTCGCAGCGGCCGCCCTTGACGTTGAACGAGAACCGGCCAGGCCCGTAGCCACGGGAGCGCGATTCCGGCACGCCGGCGAACAGCTCGCGAATCGGCGTGAACAGCCCGGTGTAGGTCGCCGGGTTGGAGCGCGGTGTGCGGCCAATCGGGCTTTGGTCGATATCGACCACCTTGTCCAGGTGTTCCAGGCCCTTGATGCTGTCGTGAGCGGCGGCTTCCAGGGTGGTCGCGCCGTTCAGTGCAGTGGCACTCAACGGGAACAGCGTGTTGTTGATCAGCGTTGATTTGCCCGAACCGGATACACCGGTCACACAGGTCAGCAGGCCCAGCGGGATCTCCAGGTCGACATTGCGCAGGTTGTTGCCACGCGCGCCCTTGAGGTGCAGTGCCATCTTCTTGTTGCGCGGGGTGCGTTTGGCCGGCACGGCGATCTTCACGCGACCCGACAGGTACTTACCGGTCAGCGAGTCAGGATGCGCCATCACTTCAGCCGGCGTGCCCTCGGCGACAATATGCCCACCGTGAACACCCGCTCCCGGGCCGATATCGACCACATAATCGGCCAGGCGAATCGCGTCTTCATCGTGCTCGACCACGATCACCGTATTGCCGATGTCCCGCAGGTGCTTCAGCGTGCCCAGCAAGCGGTCGTTGTCCCGTTGATGCAATCCAATCGACGGTTCATCGAGGATGTACAACACGCCCACCAGGCCGGCACCGATCTGGCTGGCCAAGCGAATCCGCTGGGCTTCACCGCCGGAAAGCGTGTCGGCACTGCGGTCCAGCGACAGGTAGTCCAGGCCCACGTTGACCAGGAACTGCAGCCGTTCACGAATCTCCTTGAGGATCTTGTCGGCAATTTCCCCGCGGCGGCCCGTCAGTTTCAGCGTGCCGAAGTATTCGCAGGCATCGCCAATCGGCAGGTTGGTCACTGCCGGCAGGGTCTTCTCGCCAACCCACACATGCCGCGCCTCACGGCGCAGGCGTGTGCCACGGCAATCCGGGCAAGGCTGGGTGCTGAGGAACTTGGCCAGTTCCTCGCGCACGCTGGCGGACTCCGTCTCGCGGTAGCGCCGCTCCAGGTTCGGCACGATGCCTTCGAACGGGTGCGAGCGTTTGACGATATCGCCACGGTCGTTCAAATACTTGAAGTCGACGTTCTGTGAACCGCTGCCGTGCAGGATGAATTTCTGCTGTTCGGCGGGCAGTTCGTTGAACGGCACTTCCAGGCTGAACTTGTAGTGCGAAGCCAACGACCCCAGCATCTGGAAGTAATAGACGTTACGCCTGTCCCAGCCACGTATCGCACCCTCCGCCAGTGTGAGGTCACCGTTGACCAGGCGCTTGATGTCGAAGAATTGCTTAACCCCCAGGCCATCACAGGTCGGGCAAGCGCCGGCCGGGTTGTTGAAGGAAAACAGCTTCGGTTCCAGCTCGCTGATGGCATGGCCGCAGATCGGGCAGGCGAAGCGCGCGGAGAAGATGATTTCTTCCCCGGGTTCGTCGTCCATCGGCGCCACCAGGGCAATGCCGTCTGCCAGCTTCAGCGCGGTCTCGAAAGACTCTGCCAGGCGCTGCTGCAAATCGGCACGCACCTTGAAACGGTCGACGACCACATCAATCGAGTGCTTCTTCTGTTTATCCAGCTTCGGCGCTTCGTCCAGCTCGTAGAGCTTGCCGTTGATGCGGGCACGCACGAAACCCTGGGCACGCAGTTCTTCAAAGACCGAAAGGTGTTCACCCTTGCGCTCGCGAATCACCGGTGCCAGCAGCATCAGCTTGGCGCCCTCCGGCTGGGCCAGCACCAGGTCGACCATCTGGCTGACGGTCTGGGCTTCCAGGGGAATGTCGTGGTCCGGGCAGCGGGGAATACCCACGCGGGCATACAGCAGGCGCAGGTAGTCGTAGATCTCGGTGATGGTGCCCACGGTGGAACGCGGGTTGTGGGAGGTGGATTTCTGTTCGATGGAAATCGCAGGCGACAGGCCTTCAATGGTGTCGACGTCGGGCTTTTCCATCATCGACAGGAACTGGCGGGCATAGGCCGACAGGGATTCCACGTAGCGGCGCTGGCCTTCGGCGTACAGCGTGTCAAACGCCAGGGACGACTTGCCGGACCCGGACAAGCCGGTGATGACGATCAGTTTGTCCCGTGGCAGGGTCAGGTCGATGTTCTTCAGGTTGTGGGTTCGAGCCCCACGAATCAGGATCTTGTCCAAGATGGCCTCGCACGGCGGGCGTAAATAATGCAGGAGTATACGGCTAAAGACTGGATGAATATACACTGTCAAAGTGCCGGGTGCAGCCTTACATGAAAGCTGCGCGGCAAACCGCCGCATATACCCTCTCAATCGATGGGACTGGTAGAATCGCCGCCGGTTCACACGAGGTTTATCCATGCACGATCCCCACAGCGAACGCATGAGTGGCAGCGAGACCCGCGCAGCAAGCGGTCTGGCCCTGGTGTTCGCATTCCGTATGCTTGGCATGTTTATGGTGTTGCCGGTGCTGGCAACCTATGGAATGGATCTCGCAGGAGCGACCCCGGCCCTGATCGGCCTGGCGATTGGCGCCTATGGCCTGACCCAGGCGCTGTTTCAGATTCCGTTCGGCGTCATTTCCGACCGCATCGGCCGCCGGCCGGTGATCTACCTCGGCCTGATCGTCTTCGCCCTGGGCAGTGTGCTTGCGGCCAATGCCGACTCTATCTGGGGCGTGATCGCCGGACGCGTCCTGCAAGGCGCCGGCGCGATTTCCGCCGCCGTCATGGCGCTGCTCTCCGACCTGACCCGCGAACAACACCGTACCAAGGCCATGGCGATGATCGGCATGACCATCGGTCTTTCGTTCGCAGTGGCGATGGTAGTCGGCCCGCTGCTGACCCGCGCGTTCGGCTTGCACGGTCTGTTCCTGGCCACCGGTGGCATGGCGCTGTTCGGCATCGTGATTGTCGCCTTCATGGTTCCGCATTCCACGGGGCCGTTGCAGCACCGTGAGTCGGGCGTCGCCAAGCAGGCATTGCTGCCGACACTCAAGCACCCGGACCTGTTGCGCCTGGATTTGGGTATCTTCGTATTACACGCGATGCTGATGTGCAGCTTCGTCGCCTTGCCCCTGGCCCTGGTGCAAAAAGCCGGGTTGCCCAAGGAGCAGCACTGGTGGGTCTATCTCACCGCGCTGCTGATTTCGTTCTTCGCCATGATCCCGTTCATCATCTACGGCGAGAAGAAACGCAAAATGAAACGAGTTCTGTTGGGCGCCGTCGCGACACTGATGCTCACTGAGCTATTCTTCTGGCAGTTCGGCGACAGCCTGCGGGCGCTGGTGATCGGCACGGTGGTGTTCTTCACCGCGTTCAACCTGCTGGAGGCTTCACTGCCTTCGCTGATCAGTAAGGTTTCACCGGCCGGCGGCAAAGGCACGGCGATGGGCGTGTATTCCACCAGCCAGTTCCTCGGTTCTGCACTGGGCGGGATCATGGGCGGCTGGATGTTCCAGCATGGCGGTTTGTCGGTTGTGTTCCTGGGATGCGCAGGTCTGGCTGCCCTCTGGCTAGCCTTTGCTGTTACCATGCGCGAACCTCCCTATGTGACGAGCCTGCGCTTGCCGTTATCGCCCGAAGCGATCCGCGAAGCCGGTCTGGTCGAGCGCCTTAAGGCCGTTGTTGGGGTTACGGATGCTGTGGTTGTTACTGAAGAAGCCGCCATCTACATCAAATTGGACACCGAATTATTGGATCGCGCGACGCTCGAGCAACTGGTCAACCCAGTGCCGACAGCGCGCCCAGCCTAGGAGAACGTTATGGCCCGTGGGGTTAACAAAGTCATATTGGTCGGTACATGCGGCCAGGATCCCGAAGTTCGCTACTTGCCGAACGGTAACGCCGTGACCAACCTGAGTCTGGCGACCAGCGAGCAGTGGACCGACAAGCAAACCGGCCAGAAGGTCGAGAAAACCGAATGGCACCGTGTGTCGATGTTCGGCAAGGTTGCAGAGATCGCCGGTGAATACCTGCGCAAAGGTTCGCAGGTCTACATCGAAGGCAAGCTGCAAACCCGCGAGTGGGAAAAAGACGGCATCAAGCGTTACACCACTGAAATCGTGGTCGACATGCAAGGCACCATGCAACTGCTGGGCGGCCGTCCACAGGGCGACCAACAGGGCCAGGGCGGCATGTCCAACTCGGCACCGCGTCCACAGCAGCAGTCCCGTCCGCAGCCAACCCAGCAGCCACAGCGTGAGTCGCGTCCAGCGCCACAGCAGGCCGCTCCTCAGCCGGCAGCCGACTTCGACAGCTTTGATGACGATATTCCGTTCTAAGGTCGCTTGAGACCCAGAACTGTCGCGTAACACCAGAAAACCCCCGGTGGCCTTGGCCCCGGGGGTTTTTCATTGCGGACACGGCAATCCGCTAAACGTCAGTAGAAGCGGCGCTCACCACCAACTCCCGAAACCTCTCCAATACCGACGACGTATCACCTACCCGGGTAGCCAGGTGCAACGGCGCCACCAGGCTCCGGCACTCCGAAAGCTCCCGATAAACAATCCCGTCGCCCCGCAACCGTTGCATTGAGGCAGGCACAATCGAAACCCCAAGCCCCGCAGCCACCAGGCTCAACGTCGCCGTCATGCGCGGCGCCTCTTGCACAACTTGCGGGCTGAAACCCGCTTCGCGACACGCCACCAGAATCGCGTCATACAACCCAAGCCCTACCCGGCGCCGATACAGCACAAACGCCTCGGTGGCCAATGCCGCCAACGGCAGCGGCGTCGACGGGTTGATAGCCAGTGGGTGGTCGGTAGGCAGCGCCAGCAACATTGGCTCCACCAGAATTGGCTGGTCCTGCAACGCCTGCGTCCCGCTCAGCGGCGAGCGAATGAACGCCGCGTCGAGCTTTTCGTGCAGCAACGCGTCCAGCAGTTCACCGGTACCGGCTTCTTCCAGTACCACTGAAACGCCGACAAAGGTTTCCCGAAACAGGCGCAGTACGCTGGGCACAAACGGATGCAAGGCGGCAGAGCTGGTGAAACCAATCGCCAGGCGTCCGCGCTCACCTCGGGCGGCGCGGCGCACAATGTCGGCCACACCATCGACGCTGGCCAAGATATGCCGCGCCTCTTCCAGCAAGGCCAGCCCCGCAGTGGTCGGGCGCACGCCTCGTGGCAGGCGCTCCATCAGCACCACACCCAACTCGGCTTCAAGACTTTGCAACAGGCGGGTCAGCGGCGGTTGCTGCATGCCCAGACGTTCTGCCGCGCGGGTGATATAGCCTTCTTCGGCAATCGCGACAAAGGCCCTGAGCTGCCTGAGTTCCAGCATAGGGATACTTTTCAGGTATGGGAGATGATCAATCGTGGCATTTGTTCTCATGGATCACAAGATTTAGGCTGTCCTCACTCCTCACAGAAGAAGGAATGCCGCAATGACCTGGTCAGCCAAGCAATACTCGATGTTCGAACAACAGCGCACTCGTCCCGTCCGGGATCTGGTAGCGGCCATCCCTGAGGGTGATGTGCGCACCGCCGTCGACCTGGGTTGCGGCCCGGGCAATTCGACTGAAGTCCTGGCTGATCGCTTTCCGCAGGCAGTGGTCACCGGCATGGACAGTTCCGATGACATGCTGGTCGACGCCCGCAAGCGCCTGCCCGCGTTGACTTTCGAATTGGCTGATATTGGCGCCTGGAACCCGGCGCAGAAATTCGACGTCATCCTCGCCAATGCGTCGCTGCAATGGCTGCCTGATCACGCCACGCTGTATCCGCATTTAGTCAATCAACTGACCTCCGGCGGCACCCTGGCGGTGCAGACGCCCGACAATCTTGACGAGCCGGCCCACAAGCTGGCGCGGGAAGTCGCGGCGGACGGCCCGTGGGCCGCAAAGATCGGCAGCGTCAAACACAATGAACGCCATACCGCGAGCTACTACTTTGAGTTGCTGAGCCAACACTGTTCCACCGTGGATGTATGGCGCACCACTTACCACCATCCGCTGGCAGGTTCCGCCGCGGTGGTGGAGTGGTTCAAGGGTTCGGCGTTGCGTCCATTCCTGGCGCCCCTGACCGAGTCAGAAAGGAACGCCTTCCTCGACGAGTACCTGGCGCGGATCACCAAGGCTTATCCAGCGTTGGCCGATGGCACTGTGTTGCTGCCGTTTCCGCGCCTGTTCATCATCGCTACCCGGTAAGCGCGGAGAAGGTCAATCGGCGGACAAGAACTGTTCCGCCGACACCACGCTCGCATAAGCAAACCCCAGCGACGACATAAACGCCGCATGCACCTGGGCTGCCGGCACGACGCTGCCATTGAATTCCAGGTCCCGCGTGGCGCAGGCATCGTGGATCACGGTCACGCTGTAGCCCAGGTCCGACGCGGCGCGCACCACGCCGTCGATGCACATATGGCTCATGCTGCCCACCACCACCAGCTCGGTGATGCTGCGTTGTTCCAGCAGGGCCCGCAGGTTGGTTTCGCGGAACGCATTGACGAAATGCTTGAGCACCACCGGCTCGTCGGCCTGGTTCAGCACCTTGGGGTGCAGGTGTGCACCTTCCGAACCCGGGGTGAAGAAGGGGGCATCGTCGGAGGTGAATTCGTGGCGTACGTGAATCACCGTATCGCCTGCCTGGCGAAATGCCTGTAGCACTTGCTGCGCCTTGTCTGCCGCCGCGTCCACTCCGTCTAGCGGCCACTTGCCCTGGGGGAAGTAGTCGTTCTGGATATCGATTAGGATGAGCGCTTGCTTGGCCATGTTGGTTTCCTTGTGAGGGTTGATGCGTCCAGTATCCTGGCTGGCGTGACGCCTGGGGATTGGCCGCACCGACAATAACAGAGGGAAAACTGACAATGGCGATCGTCGAGCTCGGCGTGCTGATCTACAGTGGTGCGCAAATGGCTGCCGTGCATGGCTTGACCGACCTGTTCGCGGTCGCCAACCGGATTGCGACCGAGCATCAGTCCGAGCAACTGCCGTCCCTGCGCATCAGCCACTGGCAGGCTGAAACAGGCGGTGCGCCGACCCGTGTATTCGATAGCGAGCCCGGTAGCGGGGATAGGTTGACGGCCTTGCTGATTCCACCCTCCATTGCCGGCTTTTCCGAGGGCCAGGCGTCCGCCGAATTGCTGGATTGGCTGCGCCAGCAACATCGCTCCGGGACCATTCTGGGCGGGGTGTGCGTAGGTTCGATCCTGATGGCGGAAAGCGGCCTGTTGGACGGTCGCAGCGCCACCACGCACTGGACGTCGGCGAAAACCTTCGCCGCCCGTTATCCGGCGATTCGCCTGGAAGCCGACAAACCCATCGTCGACGACGGCGACTTGATCACCACCGCCGGCCTCATGGCCTGGTCCGAATTGGGCCTGCGCCTGGTGGACCGTTTGCTCGGCCCGAGCATCGCTGCCAGCACCGCGCGTTTCCTGGTGATCGAACACAGCGACAGCGCCAGTGAATGCGGCAGTAACTTTGCGCCGATCCTCGCCCATGGCGACGCTGCGATTCTCAAGGTGCAACATTGGCTGCAGGCCAGCGGTGCGGTGGATGTTTCGTTGGCTGCCATGGCGCAGGAGGCGGGACTTGAGGAACGCACCTTCCTGCGACGGTTCCGCGCCGCCACCGGTTTGAAACCCACCGAATACTGCCAGCACCTGCGAGTGGGTAAGGCGCGGCAGATGCTGGAGTTCACCAACGGCACCATTGATCACATTGCCTGGACCGTGGGTTACCAGGACCCCGGCGCCTTCCGCGCCACCTTCAAGAAAATCACCGGGCTGGCGCCAAGTGATTACCGCAGCCGTTTCGGCGTGACGCCCACCAAGGCGCAAGCCTGAATCGTGCAGAACGCCGCGACACCTCGAGCACTTCGTGCAGAATAAAACAGGCCAAGTGCTATCGCTTTTCCCGCAACTGATTGATTCCCCGCGCGTTTAAACAAACGCCGCCTTGGCTTGATCCCTGCAACCGTCTCCCTACACACATGGCAGAACAGCCAAGGGGGACGCATGACCCCGACAAATCGCAAAAAAATCGTTGTGGCGCATTCGATTCGCCCGCACGCGCCGTTGCACCAAGTCGAAACCAACCGCGCGCTGGCCCGTTGGCTGGCGCACGTCCTCGGGCTCAAATATGGCGGCAGCTATAACCCTGAGCAGCACAGTGGGCGCGACCTCTATCTATTGCCCACTCAGACGCTGGTGGGCGCGGCCCAGGCGCGGCAATTCGGCGTCAAAGGCCCTGAGGATTTGTGGGGCGGCTACGTCGATCACGATTTCATCTGCACCAAGGCCATCAGCCACGGTTTGCTGAATAAAAACGCGGTTGCGCCCGAAGGCTGGTCGCCGCTGTTTTCCGAGCGCATCCGCAATGTGGTGCTGGATGGGTTGAGTGTGCACGCCCTGGCAGATGCGCGGCCGGCGGCGACCCATTTGCTGTACACCGGGCCGATCCGTCTCAAGCCTGTGCATGCCTGCGCCGGTCGCGGCCAGGAAGTGATCCGCAGCCTCGACGAGTTCGATGCCATCCTCGCGCGCCCTGATGCGGCGCAATTGTTCAGCGACGGCGTGGTGCTGGAGCAGGACCTGAGTGACGTGGTCACCCACAGTGTCGGCCAGAGCTTTATCGGCGATCACGTCATCAGCTACTGCGGCGATCAATACCTGACCCGGGACGGGCAGGGCGAAGAGGTCTATGGTGGTTCCAACCTGTTGGTGGTCCAGGGCTACTACGAAGACCTGCTCAAGCTCGACCTGCCCGCTGACGTGCGCCTGGCCATCCAGCAAGCGCAGGTCTTCGATAACGCGGCGGATGAGGCCTATCCCGGGTTCTACGCCTCGCGGCGCAATTACGACATCGCCCAGGGCCTGGACAGCGACGGCCAACGCCGCAGCGGCGTGCTCGAGCAGTCCTGGCGCATGGGCGGGGCCAGCAGCGCGGAAGTCGCGGCGCTGCAAAGCTTCGTCAACAACCCCGGGCTGCGGGCGATTTATGTCTCGTCGGTAGAAACCTACGTCGACCAGCCACTGCCCGCTGACGCGATCGAGGTGTACCGGGGCCCGGCAGAAAACAGCGACTTTCTTCTCAAGTACGTGACGGTCAAATCCTATGACGGCTAGAAGCGAAACCATTGCCATTGATATCGACGACGAACAGATGAGCGGGACCTTCCTCAGTCCCAAATCGAAAGTACCGGGGGTGTTGTTTGTGCACGGCTGGGGCGGGAGCCAGGAGCGTGACCTGGAACGCGCCAAGGGTATCGCCGGGCTCGGTTGTGTATGCCTTACATTCGACCTGCGCGGCCATGCCGGCAACGGCATTCCGTTATCCCGCGTCACCCGCGAAGACAACCTGCGCGACCTGCTCGCGGCCTACGACCGCCTGTTGTCACACCCGGCCATCGACACCTCGGCGGTGGCGGTGGTGGGCACCAGCTACGGCGGTTACCTGGCCGCCATCCTCACTTCGCTGCGCCCCGTGCGCTGGCTGGCTTTGCGGGTGCCGGCGCTGTACCGCGACCAGGAATGGCTCAAGCCCAAGCGCGACCTCGATAAAGCCGACCTGATGGATTATCGCGGCACCTTTGTGCACGCCGAAACCAATCGCGCCCTGCATGCTTGCGCGGCGTTTACCGGTGATGTGTTGATCGTGGAGTCGGAGACCGACGACCACGTGCCCCACGCCACCATCATGAGCTACCGCGCCGCCTGCCAGCAGACGCATTCGCTGACTCACCGGATTATCGACGGTGCGGATCATTCCCTGAGTGATCCGGTTTCCCAGCAGGCCTACACCTCGATCCTGGTGGACTGGATTACCGAGATGGTGGTGGGCGAGCGCTTGAGCATCATCCAGTCGTAGGCGTTTTCTTCACGCGCAATGCCTTGGCCTTGGCTTCGACCGCGAGGTACATCACCAGGGCCACCAGCAGCGGCAGGATGAAGTAGATTGCGCGGTAGGCGATCAGCCCCGCGAGCAGACTGCCGCGGGACGCTTCGTGCTGCAGCAAGGCAATGAAGACAGCCTCCAGCACACCAAGCCCCGCCGGGATGTGTGTGACCACTCCGGCAATGCTGCTGATCAGCAACACCCCGAGCACCACGGGGTAATCCAGCTGCTTGGGCAGCAGGGTAAAAATCACCGCTGCCATCAGCGACCAGTTCAGCGCGCCGAGCGCCAACTGCAACACTGCCATGCGCAGCGACGGCAGGCTGATTTCAATCCCGCGTATCGACCATGCGCGCTTTTTCGACAAGCGACAGGCCAGCAGGTAACCCAGGCTCGCCAGTACCAACAGCACGCCGACGCCTTGCAACGCACCGCTGCTGAGCTTCCACCCCGGCGGCAATGTCACCAGCCCGCTGCTGAATACCGCGCCGGCGATCGCCATGTAGCCGAACCAATTGGTGGCCAGGCTCAAGCCGAGGATCTTCGCGATGTTCCCGTTGCTCACCCCGAGTCGGGAATACAACCGATAGCGCATGGCGATGCCCCCAACCCACGCGCTCAGGTTGAGGTTGAACGCATAGCTGATGATGCCCACCGGCAAAATCTGCTTCCAGCCCAACGGCTGGCGGATGTAGGTGCGGCCGATCAGGTCGAAGCACGAATACACCAGGAAACTGCACAGGGTCAGCGCACCCGCGATGAGCAGCGTGCGCAGCTTGAAGTCGCCCAGGGTGTCGAGCACTTCGCTCCAGTCGATACGCCGGGCGAGCAGGGTGAACAACACGATCAGCACCAGGAAAAACACCACCGTCAGCGGTTTTTTCCAGCGTTTCAAGAAGCCGGGGCGAGCGCTTTCTTCAGCGATGCGAGCTTGGGTCATGATCCGCACGCTCCTCAAGAACGAAGGGTTTCAACCTCGGCTTGTGGGCCGGCAACCAGCCGGTCCACGACGGAAAATGCCGCAGCACATGGAACACCACGAAACCCACGGTCACCCGCCAGAACCAGCCGCGAGGCGCGCGGTTTTCCGGCATGGTCTTGCAGTGGTTCTGGCTCAGGTATTCCAGGCGCTCGAACAACTGCTGGTTGAAGGCACGATCACGAACCAGCACATTCGCCTCCAGGTTCAGCGACAGGCTCAGCGGGTCGAGATTGCTCGAACCCACCGTGCTCCACTCTTCATCCACCAGCGCCACCTTGCCGTGCAACGGACGCTGGCAGTACTCGTGGATCACCACGCCTTCCTTGAGCAAATAGTCATAGAGCATGCGTGCCGCCAGCTTGGCCAGCAGCACATCCGGCTGGCCCTGCATGATCAACTGCACGTGCACGCCGCGCCGCGCGGCATTACGAATTTCCCGCAGCAGGCGGTAGCCGGGAAAGAAATAGGCGTTGGCGATCACCACCCGCCGCTCGGCCTTGCGCAGGGCGTGCAGGTAGGCCTCTTCGATATCGGTACGGTGTTGCAGATTGTCCCGGTAGATCAGCCGTACCAGGCCATCGCCTTCGCCGGCAGCCCATGGCGACGGGCGTTGCTCGCGCCGCCAGCCGCGCCGCTTGCGCACACGCCGGCCACTTTGTGCGAGGGCGAAATGATGCAGGTCGGCGACTGCCGGGCCCTGCACCTGCACGGCATAATCCTGCTTGGCCTCGGGGCCGAAATCCCCCAGGTGATCCGCCGAGAAATTGATCCCGCCGATAAACGCCACACTGGCATCCACCACCACAATCTTGCGGTGCAAGCGGCGAAACCAGTTGGTGCGAAAACCCAATGTCTTGCTCGCCGGGTCGAACATCTGCACGGTCACGCCGGCCTGGCTCAATTCGCTGAGAAACCCCGGTGTCAGCTCGCCACAACCAAAGCCATCGAGGCTGGCGACGACCTTGACGCCACGCTGCGCCGCCTCGATCAAAATGCCTTTGAGCTCGTGGCCGACCTTGTCTTCGAAAAGGATAAAGGTCTCCAGCAAGATCTCCCGCTGGGCCTGGCGCATCGCCTCGAACACTTTGGGAAAGTAGGCCTCGCCGTTCTCCAG
Source organism: Pseudomonas sp. P7758 (assembly GCF_013386485.1). Lineage (NCBI taxonomy): Bacteria > Pseudomonadati > Pseudomonadota > Gammaproteobacteria > Pseudomonadales > Pseudomonadaceae > Pseudomonas > Pseudomonas sp. P7758. The sequence goes on from NZ_JACARS010000028.1 coordinate 48,270, forward strand.
CAACTCGATCTGGTTACCGCTCTGCCAGCCGTAATCCAGGTCCCGGGCCACGGCATCGTCCGGCGGTTGGTCGGTCGCGATGTGTTCCACCGCGACCTTTTCCAGTGGTGCGCTGTTCATAGCTCGATCTCCACCGACAGCGGCGCATGGTCCGACAAGTGTGACCACGGGCGGCTGGTCAGGACTTGGGGCTGATGCACCTTGAGGTTGCGCACATAGATGCGGTCCAGCGGCAGCAGCGGCAGGCGCGCCGGGAAGGTGCGGGCCGGCTTGCCGTGGGTTTCGATAAACACTTCCCGCAGCCCGCAGTGGGCGAGATCGGCGCGCTGGCGCCAGTCATTGAAATCACCGGCGACAATCACCGGCGCGTCGGCGGGAATCTCGGCGACCCGCTGCGCGATCAGGCGCAGTTGCTGCTGGCGATGGACTTCCCGCAGCCCCAGGTGCACGCAGATGGCATGCACGTCCTGCACGTTGCCCGGCAAGCGCAGCACGCAATGCAGCAGCCCGCGACTTTCGTGGCCGCTCTGGGAGATGTCGAGATTGTCGTAGCGGATGATCTGGAATTTCGACAGCAACGCATTACCGTGGTCGCCATGGGGATACACCGCGTTGCGACCGTAGGCATATTGCGGCCAGATACTGTCGGCGAGGAACTCGTATTGCGGCATGCTCGGCCAGTTACTGTAGCGCTTGGGGTGGCGTTCATGGGTGCCGTGGATTTCCTGAAGGAACACCACGTCGGCGGCCACACTGCGAATCGCCTCCCGCAACTCGGGCAATATGAAGCGCCGGTTGAGCGCGGTGAAGCCCTTGTGGGTATTGACCGTCAGCACCCTGAAGCGGGTGATGGTTTCGGTGGGCGTGGTTGGCATCAGTTCCGGATGGGTCATGGCAACACTCCCGTGTCCGGCAACTTGCCGGGTTCGGTGGCCAGTGCCTGGTCCAGGCCAAAACGCTGCAGTAATTGGCGCGCATCGAAGGGCGCGCGCACCTTGATGTCGTTATCGAAGTAGCAAAACACCTCGCGCTGCTTGCGGGCGCGGGGTTTGTGCTTCGGGTCGATCAACTGTGCATCGGCGGGTTGTTTGCCGTGGCTCCAGCGTTCGATGCGATCGCCCCAGCGCTTGAGCGCTTCGGGCGTATAGCCGCTGGCATACAGCGCTTTGTCCCCATGCAGGCGCAGGTACACAAAGTTGGCCGTGACGTCTTCCAGGTAAGGCCACTTGCCGGCTGTGTCCGCCACCACCAGGGCCACGCCGTGCTTGTCGAGCATCTCGACAAACTCCGGCACGGCGAAACTCTTGTGGCGAATCTCCACCGCATGGCGCAGTGGCTTTTTACCGTGGGCTTGCAGGCTCGCCTTGCCGTTCAGGCGCGGCTCATGCTCGCGGGCGAGGGCGGCGGCCTGCTGGGTAGTGGTGGGTAATTCGGCGAGAAAGGCTTCAAACAACGGCGGGTCGAATTTGAAACTGGGCGGGAACTGCCAGAGGATCGGCCCGAGCTTTTCCTTGAGTTCCAGCACCCCGGAGGCGAAGAAATTCGCCATCGGCTTGTGCACCTCCCGCAGCCGCAGGATATGCGTGATGTAGCGCGGCGCCTTGACGCTGAACACAAACCCTTCAGGCGTGTCGCCATACCATTCGGCATAGCGCTTGGGTGTTTGCAGCGCGTAGAACGAGCCGTTGATCTCGATGCTGTTGACCGCCCGTGAGGCAAACTGCAGCTCGCGCTTCTGGGTCAGGCCCTCGGGGTAGAAATCCCCCCGCCAGGGCGTGTAGCGCCAGCCGGAAATGCCGATATGAATCGCGGCCATGATGACTCCCGTGGGTTAACTGTGTGGTGACCTCCGTTTTAGGGTGACTATGATGATCGGGAGAAAGTTTCGACGGTCCTACAGACGGCACCTCTCAAAATGTGGGAGCGGGCTTGCTCGCGAAGACGGTGGGTCAGTCGATATCTCTGTTGACTGACACACCGCTTTCGCGAGCAAGCCCGCTCCCACATTGGGTTCTTTATCGCTGCGGGATCAGTGCCCGCCAACCACCCGGGTCGAGCTCTCGGCATATACCGGCCCCAGCCGGTCAAGGCGCCCGCTCCAGGCCGTCAGCGCCAAGGCCACCAACACCACCGAGCCGCCAGTCCACGCCGTGTGGATCAAGCCCATGTGGGCGACGATCATGCCGCCGGCCCACGCGCCACCGGCAATCCCCAAGTTGAACGCCGCGATGTTCAGGCCCGAGGCCACGTCCACCGCATTCGGCGTGTGATGTTCCGCCTGGCGCACCACATACACCTGCAAGCCCGGCACATTGCCGAAAGCGACCGCGCCCCACACCAGCACAGTGGCCAGGGCCAGCCATGGATTACCCGCGGTGAAGGTCAGCACGAACAACACAGCGGCGAGCAGGGCAAAGATGATTTTCAGGGCGCTGATCGGGCCGCGTTTGTCGGCCAGCTTGCCGCCCCAGATATTACCGATGGCCACCGAGATGCCATACACCAGCAACACCAGGCTGACGGTGCCGGCGCTGAACCCGGAGATGTCCTGAAGGATTGGCGCCAGGTAGGTGAACGCGATGAACGAGCCGCCGTAACCCACCGCCGTCATGGCGTACACCAGCAGCAGCCGTGGTTGTTTTAATACTTGCAGTTGTTGCAACAGTGACGCGGGTTTGCTGTGGGCGATGTTTTTCGGTACGTAGAGCAGGCTGCCGATAAACGCGATCAAGCCCAGGGCCGAGACGGCGAGGAAGGTTTCGCGCCAGCCGAAGTGCTGGCCGATAAACGTCCCCAGTGGCACACCGGTCACCAACGCGACGGTCAGGCCGGTAAACATGATGGCAATCGCGCTGGCGGCTTTTTCCTTGGGCACCAGGCTTGTGGCGATCGTGGAGCCAATCGAGAAGAACACCCCGTGGGCCAGGCCGGTGACGATCCGTGCCAGTACCAGGGACTCATAACTCGGCGCTTGCCAGGCCAGCAGGTTGCCGAGGGTGAACAGCACCATCAGCGACAACAGCAGCAGTTTGCGTGGCACTTTGCCGGTGAGGGCGGTGAGTACCGGCGCGCCGATGGCCACGCCCAGGGCGTAGAGGCTGACCAGCAGGCCGGCGGACGGCAAGTCGACACCCAGGTCGGCGCCGATGGTGGGTAACAGGCCAACGATGACGAACTCGGTCGTCCCGATGGCAAAAGCGCTGAGGGTCAGCGCGAGCAAGGCAATGGGCATGGCTGCAACTCCGGTGGGTTTCAATCAGGAGCGCAGTCTCGGGGTTCGGCTTGTGCGGAAAAAGCCAGGTATTGGCATTTGATATTTGCCTGGGGCGCACGGATCGAAGTATACGGGGAACGATCAGGCGTCAAACCCGTCAGTTCCTTACAGACCCTTCTGAAGGAGCCCGGTGTTTTGTTGAATTTAAAGACTGTGCTACTGCTCGGCACGCTGCTGTTCTGCGGCAGCGGCGCGCTGCAAGCGGCCACTGCCCCCGCGGCTCCAGAGCCTGCCGCCCCGGCGAAGCCGGAACTTTTGGTAGAAGGCGGCCTGCTCGGCGCCATCAGCTCCAGCATCGATGATGTGCAGGACAAGCTCGACCTCAACCAGAACCTGGTCGACGCCTGGCGCCTGCGGGCCGACCGGGCGGCAGATGAGGTGGACAAGCTGGTCAACCAGCCGTCCGAACGTTCCTCGTGGAGCGTGGCCGGGGATTTCCTGTTGTTGTCCGGGGTGTGGATCGGCGCGTTCGCCGCGCTGACCCTGCTGGGGCGCTTTATCGTCAAGCGCCTGAGCCTGCAGCGGCATATCGCACCTCGCCAGCGCCTCCAGGCGTTGCTGGGTTACCTGATTCCCTACACGATACCGGCGCTTATCTGCCTGCCATTGACGCTCTACGTCAGCCACTTCCTGCCCACCTCGGTGGGCCGTGCGCTGGCGCTGTGTTTTGCCTACGCCACCAGCAGCGGCATTTTCTCCACCTCGATCCTGTTGTGCGTGATCGTCATGTTCAACGTCGGCCACAAGCGCCCGGCGGTGCAGATTATTCGGGACTACTGCCCCAAGCCGCTGTTCCTGATCGGCTTCCTTGCCGCCCTCAGCGATGCGCTGACCAGCCCACAGATCGCCCGCCAACTGGGGGGCAATATCACCGCCAGCGTCGCGATCTTCACCGGGCTGTTTGCCTCGGTGATCTTCGGCATGCTGGTGATTCGCCTGCGCCGTCCGGTGGCGCATTTGATCCGCAACCGGCCCCTGGCCCAGCGCCTGAAACACCCGGCGGTGCAGCAATCACTGCGGGTGTTTTCCGGCCTGTGGTATTGGCCGATCCTGCTGATGGTGCTGGTGTCGGCGATCAACCTGATCGGCGCCGGCGACGACAGCCAGAAAGCCCTGCGCTGTGCGCTGTTCACCACGATCCTGCTGATCGGCACGGTGTTCCTCAGCACGGTGTTGCAGCACCTGTTCCAGTCCCGCAGCACGGTGGCGGTGCAGCGCAGCAGCGCCTACAAAGAGCGTTTCCTCAGCCTGCTGCACGCGCTGTTGCGCATCGTGATGGCCATCGCCTTTATCGAAATCCTCGGGCGTATCTGGGGCGTTTCGCTGTTTGAGTTTGCCCAGCGCAACTCCGTGGGCCGGGCCATCAGTGATTCCCTGAGCAGCATCGGTTTGATCCTGCTGGTGACCTGGCTGTTCTGGGTGGTGCTCGACACGGCGATTCAGGAAGCATTGAAACCCCCGGTCAACAAACGCTCCAGCCGCCAACCCAGCACGCGGGTGAAAACCATCCTGCCGCTGCTGCGCAACGCAGTGAAAATCATCCTGGTGGTGATCTGCGCGATCACCACCATGGCCAACCTGGGGATCAACGTCGCACCGCTGCTGGCGGGTGCCGGGGTGGTGGGCCTGGCCATTGGTTTTGGCTCCCAGCAACTGGTGCAGGATGTAATCACCGGGCTGTTCATCATCATCGAAGACACCCTGTCGATTGGCGATTGGGTGGTGCTCGACTCCGGCCACGCCGGTACCGTCGAGGGGCTGACCATCCGTACCCTGCGCCTGCGGGACGGCAAGGGGTTTGTGCATTCGGTGCCGTTCGGGCAGATCAAGGCCGTCACCAACCAGTCGCGGCAATTCGCCTATGCGTTCTTCTCGGTGCAGTTCACCTACGACACAGATGTCGACAAGGCCGTGGAACTGATTCGCGAGGCGGGGCAGTCGATCCGCGACGACGTGTTCCTTAAGTACAACCTGCAAGGGCCGCTGGAGGTATTTGGCGTCGACAAGATGGACCTCAACGGCGTGGTGCTGACGGCGCAGTTCCGCACGGTGTCGGGCGGGCAATATGCGGTGAGCCGCGCGTTTAACCAGCGCTTGAAAAAGCTTGTGGATAACTGTGCCTTTGTTCACTTCGCGCAAACTTATCCACAGCAGGTGATGCTGCCGCAGCGGGTCGGGCAGCAGGTGGATGAGCCGGAGGAAGAAGTGCCTTCGTCGGTGGTGCTCACTGAGCAGCCAAGAACCCAATAGTTTTGTGTTAAGGCCGCCGGCCTCTTCGCGAGCAAGCCGTGGTTACGGGCACTGCACAAGTCAGTGTCTGATCAGTTTTTCCCGCACCAACCCGGCCTCCTGCTGATCCAACTCCAGCAACATCTGCTGCTTGCCGGCAATCTCCACCGCCGCCGGCAAACCATCCCGGTACACCAGCCGATTACCGCTCAACGCCGGCACCTTGCTACCCGGCAGCAGCGTACCGACCAGGTTCAGCGGATCCGCCCCACACACGGCAATCAAGCTGCCATCGTGAGGCCGCCGCCGAACTTCCCGCAGCAGCGGAATCGCTTCCGGCAACGCAAACTGTTCCCCCGCCAAACCACTTACAAACCGCCCGCCCCGAATCTCGCCCCGGGCCTCCAGCCGGTGGAACGTACGCAGCAATTCGCGCCAACTGGGCAGCCAGTCCGCCTCGCGCTCCAGCAGGCGCCAGAACACCACCCCGTAGCGGCGCAGCAAGGTCATCGCCACATGCTCCAGCGTCTCGGCCGAGTGAGCCCCCGGACGTGTGCCGTCCGCCACCGGTGCCCGCCGTACCAGGGCCCAACGCCCGGCATCGTCCATCCCGCCGACAAACGCGCCACGCCCGCGCCGACTGCTGCGGGCCTGACGTTTGCTCGCCGGCGTGGTCAGGGCGCGCAGGCCGGCAAAACTGTCGGCGTTCGCCAGCCCCGCGCCCACCAGTTCCTGCAACGCGGTTTCCAGTTCGCTGCGCAGCAGATGGGCTTCGTGGATCAATTCATCGAAAAACAGCGCGCCGTTTTCCCGCAGCGCCTGATGGACTTTCTGTGCCTTGGGCGACAGCTCGGTGCTGTCCGGCGCTTCGGTCAGTCCACTCCATAATGGCACCTGGCTGCGGGGCAACAGCACCACTGGCGTGCTGCGCAGGGCCGTCGCGCCGGCCTTGTTGCTCAGGCGCGTCCAGACCACTTTGCCGCTGCGGCACAAATCGTCCAGCCAGTGGGGCGCGTAATCCTTGATTCGTGCGCTGAGCAAATCGCTGTCCCAGGCCGAAGTGGCTGCGGCGTACCCTTCCAACTGCGCGACGATTTGCGGCAACACGGCGCTGCCCTGGCCGCGGGTACCGTTCGACAGGTGCTGCCAGTCGAACAGAAAACGCATGAAATCCTGCAACGCCACCGGCTCGATTTCCCGGCGCAGGCGCTTGACCGTGTAGCGGTGAATGCGCGCCAGCAGGTGGCGTTCGCACCATTGTTCGGCGCTGGCGCCGGGGCTGAAACGGCCGCGCAGCACGTAGCCTTCGCTCTCCAGCCGCGCGAGTGCCTGTGATACGTCGGCCACCGGCAAGGCCAGGGGCGCGGCGATCTCGATCAGCGTCAATGGGCCGAAGCCGCTCAGGCGCGCCCGCAGCACTTCCACCAAGGCTTCATCGAAGGTCCAGGGCTCATCGAAACCGGGCAACAGCGGCAGGTCATTCGGGTAGATCGCCGCTAAACAGCTCAAGCGCTCCAGAGCGGCCCAAACGGCCTGGTCGGTACCGCTCTGCAATCGGCTGGCGCGCCCACCGTCGGCCAGGGCTTGCAGCCATTCTGCCCACTGCGCCGTGACCTCCGATTCGACAATGCACGCCAAACTCATCAGCGCTTCATGCATCTCGTCCAGGCCATTGGGCGCCGGCCAGGCTTCCTCGCACACACCGGCAATCGCTTCGGCATCCAGCGCGCCAAGGTCATCAGTGCTTTGCGGGTCGCTCCAGCGCCGGTTGAGCACGGCCTGGGTGCGGCGCTCCTCCAGCGGAGCGTCGTCGAGAAAGGTGTAGGGGCGGGCGCTGAGAATCTCTGCTGCCAGTGGCGACGGCGCCGGCAGATCACGGCTGATCAGGCGGATTTCGCCGCGCTCCATGCGCCGCAACAGGGCCAGCCAGCCTTCGCTGTCCATGGCCTCGTGCAGGCAGTCGTCGAGGGTTTGCTCCACCAGCGGATGCTCGGGCACTTCGCGCTCGCCGGCGAGGTTTTCCAGGCAGGCGATCTGGTCGGGGAACACACTGGCGATCAGGTCTTCACTCTTCATGCGCTGGATCTGCGGCGCCACCTTGCGCCCACCGGTGTAGCGGGGCAACGCCAGGGCCACCCCGGCATTCCAGCGCCAGCGCACGCCGAACAGCGGTGCATCCAGTACCGCCTGGATCAGGATGTGCTCGGCCGTGTTGCTGTTCAGGTAGCGCCACACCTCATCCAGCTCAAAGCTGTGACTGGTGGACAGCGACAACACGATTGCGTCCTCGCTGGCGGCGGCTTGCAGTTCGAAATTGAAGGTGCGGCAAAACCGCTTGCGCAGCGCCAGGCCCCAGGCGCGGTTGATGCGACTGCCGAACGGCGTGTGGATGATCAATTGGGTGCCGCCGGACTCGTCGAAAAACCGTTCCATGATCAACGTGTCCTGGGACGGCAGCGCGCTCAGCGCCAGCCGCGCCCGCGCCAGGTAATCCAGCAGTTGTTCGGCGCTGGCCAGGTTCAGGCCGAGGGTACCGGTGAGCCAATCGAGCGCCGGTTGCAGGTTACCCGGCGTGGCGCCCAGCAGCGCGTCCAGTTGCCCCTGAAAACGCGCCACGGCAAACGACAACTCGGCACTGCGCCCCGGTGCTTCGCCGAGCCAGAACGGAATGGTCGGCGGCTGGCCGTGGGCATCCTCGACCCGCACCTTGCCGGGCTCCACTCGCAGGATGCGGTAGGAGGTGTTGCCCAGCTGGAAGATATCGCCGGCGATGCTTTCCACCGCGAAGTCTTCGTTGACGCTGCCGATGTTCAGGCTTTGCGGCTCAAGCAGCACGCTGTAGTCGGCGTTGTCGGGGATGGTGCCGCCGCTGGTCACGGCGGTGAGCTTGGCGCCCCGCCGGCCACGCAGGGTGCGGGTGATGGCGTCGCGGTGCAGGTAGGCGCTGCGCAGACCCTGGCGCCCGTTGTAGCCTTCGGCGAGCATTTGCAGCAGTGCCTGATAGTGACGCTCATCCAGCTCGGCGTAGGGCGAGGCGCGGCGGAGCAGCGTGAGCAGGGCCTGTTCCTGCCATTCCTGGCAGCTGACTTCGGCGATGATCTGCTGGGCCAGCACATCCAGCGGCGCAACCGGGATCAGCAAGGTGTCCAGCTCGCCCCGGCGCACGCAGTCGAGCAGGGCGGCGCATTCGATCAGGTCGTCGCGGGTGGTGGCGAACAACCGGCCCTTGGGCGTGCCGCCGACCTGATGCCCGGAGCGTCCGACCCGTTGCAGAAAACCGTTGATCGAGCCGGGCGAGCCGATCTGGCACACCAGGTCGACATCGCCGATATCGATCCCCAGTTCCAGCGACGCAGTGGCGATCAACACCTGCAGCTCACCGGCCTTGAGCCGTTGTTCGGCGTCCAGGCGCATTTCCTTCGCTAGGCTGCCGTGGTGGGCGGCGACGGCGTTTTTGCCCAGGCGCTCGCTCAAGTGCCGGGCCAGGCGTTCGGCCAGGCGCCGGGTGTTGACGAAAATCAGCGTGGTGCGGTGTTGTCTGGCCAGTTCGGCGAGGCGGTCGTAGACCAGCTCCCACACGTCGTTGGCCATGACGGCCGACAGCGGCACCGGCGGCACTTCGATATCCAGGTCCCGTGGGCGTGCGTGGCCGATATCGACGATCTCGCAAGGCCGGCCGGTGCCCACCAGAAAGCGCGACACCGCCTCGATGGGCTTTTGCGTGGCCGACAGGCCGATGCGGGTCAGCGGTTCGCTGCACAAACCCTGCAGGCGCTCCAGTGTCAGGGCCATGTGGCTGCCGCGCTTGCTGGCGGCGATGGCGTGGATCTCATCGACGATCACCGTGCGGGTGCTGGCAAGCATCTGCCGGCCGGAATCCGAGCCGAGCAGCACGTAGAGCGATTCCGGGGTGGTGACCAGGATGTGCGGCGGGTGCTTGCGCATCAGGGCGCGGTCTTTCTGTGGGGTGTCGCCGGTACGCACGGCGGTGCGGATCGCCAGCGGTGGCAGGTCGAGGCGCTGCAAGTGCTCGGTGATGCCGGCCAGCGGGGTTTGCAGGTTGATCTGGATGTCGTTGGAAAGAGCCTTCAGGGGCGAGACGTAGACCACCAGCGTTTGGTCTGGCAGTTGGCCGCCATTGGCTAGGCCTTGGTGCACGAGATCGTCCAGCACCGCGAGAAAGGCAGTCAGGGTCTTGCCGGAGCCGGTGGGTGCGGCGATCAGTGTGGAACGGCGCTGGCGGATCAGCGGCCACGCCTGGGCCTGGGCGGCGGTCACCGACGGGAACGTGCTGCGGAACCAGGTGCTGACGGCGGGGTGGAAACCGTTCAAGACCGTGTCCGTTGATTCAGGAAGGTTCATCCCCAATTTATGCGGCCGGCCCTGGCAACTTGCAACCCCGGGATGCATTCCCTGTGGTGAGGGATCTTGCTGCGGTAAGGGAGCTTGTTGTGGCGAGGGAGCTTGCAGTGGCGAGGGAGCTTGCTCCNNCAAGCTCCCTCGCCACAAGAAGCTCCCTGGCCACAGCAAGCTCCCTAGCCACTGCATGCTCCCTGGCCATAAAAAGGCTCTCTCTACCTAAACCCCCCGGCCGCAATCGGCGGCGCACTTTATAAGTGACGGTTGCGCTACAAACCCGCAAAATGCAACGATTCTGGCAAATGCCAACGGCATGGCTCACAAGCCTGTCGATAATAACCATCGTTCCAAACAGACCGGGCCTGCTCAATCTATGCGAATGCGCCTTATGTTACTGGGCGGCGGGAATGCCCTCGGGCAGGCGCTGATTCGCCTCGGTGCGGAGGAAGACATCGGTTTCCTCGCCCCGCGCCCGCCCCAAGACGGCTGGGATGCCGCGAGCCTCACGCAACTGCTCGACGACACCCGTCCCGATGCCTTGATCAATCTCGCCTATTACTTCGACTGGTTTCAGGCGGAGACGGTCAGCGAGACACGCCTGGCCGCCCAGGAATATGCGATCGAGCGCCTGGCTGAACTGTGCCAGCACCACAGCATCACCCTGCTGCAACCGTCCAGCTACCGGGTGTTCGATGGCTCCCGCGCCACCGCCTACAGCGAAAAAGACGAACCCGTGCCCTTGGGCCTTCGAGGCCAGGCGTTGTGGCGCATCGAGCAGAGCGTACGCGCCACCTGCCCGCAGCACGTGCTGTTGCGTTTCGGCTGGCTGCTGGATGACAGCGTCGACGGCACCCTCGGGCGCTTCCTGGCCCGTGCCGAAAAACCTGACGAACTGCTGATGGCCGACGACCGCCGGGGCAACCCGACGCCGGTGGACGATGCCGCGCGGGTGATCATTTCGGTGCTCAAGCAACTCGATTGCGCCGCGCCGTTGTGGGGCACCTACCACTACGCCGGCCACGAAGCGACTACCCCGCTGGCGCTGGGGCAGGCGATCCTGACCGAAGCGCGCAACTTCCACCCGCTGGCCGTGGAAGCGCCGACCGCCCAGGCCCACGCCGCCCGTCCGGATGCAGCCGACGAGCCGCAACACGCGGTGCTGGCCTGCAAGAAAATCCTCCACACCTTCGGCATCAAGCCACGGGCATGGCGGGCCGGGCTGCCGGCGTTGCTCGACCGGTTCTATCGACACGGTCAAACATAAAAAAGGCGCCTGAAACAGGCGCCTTTTTTGTGGCAGTGCGCGGACGATTACACGTGATAGGTGTTGGCCAGCCGGATGCGCAGCGGCCTGCGAAAAATTTGAAACCTTTGGTGCGGGCGGTCATCTGTGTTGAGTCGATGGACCTTATCCCGGCGTTCAATGGTTATCCCCTTATGAACGGAAGTTACATTGCCGTCTCTATCACAGACAATGGCCAGGGAACTGGGTTGGGACTCAGCCAGGTATATGGCCCGCGCTTGAACGGCTGAGTGGATAGCCCGTTTGAACAAATGGAGTTAGCATCGTAAACCTTCGGCTCAAGAGCCTGTTGTTCACATCAGGGTTGCATTGTGGAAAAGCTAAATCGCCTTCAAAGCGGAATAGAAGGGCTGGATGCTCTGCTCAAGGGTGGGCTAGTCGCAGGTGCCTCCTACATCATCCAGGGGCGCCCGGGATCCGGTAAAACGATCCTCGCCAATCAGCTGGGGTTTAACCATGCGCGCAATGGGGGCCGTGTACTGGTTGCCACGTTGCTGGCCGAATCCCACGACCGTTTATTTCAGTTCCTCTCGACCCTGAACTTCTTTGATGCTTCCCGGGTGGGAGCCGAGATTCAGTTCGTCAGTGCGTTTGACACCCTTGAGAACGAAGGTCTCGATGAAGTGGTCAAGCTGCTTCGGCGTGAGATCAGTCGTCAGAAGGCCACCGTGTTAGTGGTCGACGGCTTGCTCAATGCACGCTCCAAGGCTGACTCGCCCATCGACACCAAAAAATTCATTTCCGAGCTGCAAGGGCACGCCGCGTTCGCCGGTTGTACGGTGCTGTTTCTCACCAGTTCCCGGTTGGACGACGGCAGTCCCGAGCACACCATGGTTGATGGTGTGATCGAGATGGGTGAAGAGCTTCACGGCAGCCGTTCGGTGCGCCGTATTCACCTGCGCAAAACTCGAGGCAGTGGTGCACTGACCGGACTGCACGAGTGTGAAATTACCGACGATGGCCTGGTGGTTTATCCGCGTCTGGAAAGCCTCTACAGCCATCCGTCTTTACCTGACAGTGCCGATCTGACGCGTATCACCAGCGGCATCGGTTCGCTGGACGCCATCATCGGCGGTGGCCTGCACAGTTCCTCAGTTACCCTCGTCATGGGGCCTTCCGGCGTCGGGAAAACCACGTTGGGGCTCAGGTTTCTCGCAGAGTCGACAGTGGACGCGCCGGGCCTGCATTTCGGTTTTTATGAAAGCCCGCAGCGGTTACGTCTCAAAGGCCAATCGCTGGGGATTGATATCAAGGGTATGGAAGAAAGTGGTGCGCTGAGTATTGCCTGGCAACCCACCACAGAAGGCCTGATCGATGGTCTCGGCGCACGGCTGCTGAAAATGGTTGAGGAAAAGGGCATCAAGCGCCTGTTCATCGACAGCTTGAGCGGCATGACCCGGGTGTCGACAAACCCGGCTCGTATCACTGATTTCTACAGCGCCTTGATGAGCGAGCTTCGTGCCCGTGGCGTAACGGTGTTTGCCTCATGGGAGATGCGTGACGTTTTTGGTTCGGAGGTCAGCTCTCCAACCCCGGACCTCTCCAGTATTGTCGATAACCTGATGCTGATGCGTTTCTTCGAGATTCAATCTGAACTAAGAAGAATGCTTTCGATTCTTAAGGTACGAGACAGCTTCTACGATCCTTCGCTTCTTGAAGTGGTAATCCATGAAAACGGCGTTGACCTGAAGAAGGCATCAAGAAATGCGTTGGCGGTCCCTAATGATTCTTCGCTGCCGGGCTCAACGCCCAAAGTCTCTGATTCGGGTTGAACTGACATGACCACCATCCTGGTCGTCGACGACGAGTATTTGATCGCTGACATTCTCGGCTATGCGCTGGAGGATGAGGGGTACATGGTCGTAAAAGCGAGCAATGGCCAGAAAGCACTCGAGGTCCTGGAGCGCGAGCGGCCAGCGTTGATCATCACCGACTTCATGATGCCGGTCATGGATGGCCAGGAGTTTGCCGAAGCTGTCCGCGCGCTACCGGCAGTCAATCACTTGCCCATCATCCTGATCAGCGGAGCCCAGGCCCATATTGGTATGGAGCGGTCGGACTTGTTCAATGCAGTGTTGAATAAGCCGTTCAACATTGACGTGGTCATTGCTGAAGTTCGCCAGCTCCTGGCTGAAGCCTGACTCGCAGCACACGGGCGTGTGCCTGGCTTCTGATTGGCGCTTGCCTCCAGGGGAAGCCTCACAAAAAAGGCCCTGTACAACAGGGCCTTTGGGTAGAACCTAGAACTTGTAGCCAATACCGACCATGTACACCATCGGATCAACATCCACATTAACCTTGGCCCGGGTGCCCTGGCCCAGGGCGTTGTTGTCCACGGTGGCCTTGGTGCTGATGTCGATGTAGCGCGCCTGGGCGTTGATCATCCACTTGTCGTTGATCATGTAGTCCGCACCGATCTGCGCGGCCCAACCCCAGGAGTTTTCCGCCTTGAAGTTGCTGAAGCCGGCCTGCTCGGCGCGGCTGCCGACGTGCTCGTCGTAGATCCAGGTGTAGTTGATACCGGCGCCGATGTACGGTTGGAATACCGACTTGCTGTCCAGCGGGTAGTACACGACGCTCAGGGTCGGTGGCAGGTGCTTCAGCGTACCGAGCTTGCCGTTGGCAGCGCCCAGGGCGGTGTTCTTGATCTTCACATCATGTTCGAACGGCGTGGCCGCCAGCAGTTCGATACCCCAGTGGCTGGTGAACATGTAGGCGAAGTTCAAACCCAGTTGAGTGTCGCTGCTCATGGTCGCCTTGCCGCCCAGGTTGGTCCCGGCCAGCGGGCCCTGGTCAACCTTGACACTGCTGCTGTCCGCTTTCGGGTTGACGGTGATGGCACCGGCGCGAATCAGGATGTCACCCGCTTCGTGAGCGTGGGCAACAGGGGCGACGAGGGCGAGCGCGACAAGCGACGCGCCGAGCAGGGACTTGTTCATGGGAGCTCCAAAGGACGTTATTAATTGCTTGTGTCCAATGGTAAAGATCGTAACGTTCGAGCTTTTGACTCAGCTCAATGAAAGCGCAATCACGGGTTATTCCTGCAACTCGTACACATAGATCTTGTCGGCATCCATCTGGTAGCCGGCATCGGCCAGTTCACTGCTGGACGGTTTGACCTGCATCTGGCCTTCGATCCAGTACGGTTGATACAACTCGTCGAGCTTCACGCCGACTTCGCTTTTCACATGCACGATCTGGTTCGACGGCGGTGGCGGTACATGGATGCACGCGCCGAAATACGGCACCAGCAGGAACTCCGTGGTGCGGCCTTCCTCGCTGACTTCCAGCGGCACGATATAACCCGGCAGGCGGATGTGCTTGCCGTCCAGGCTTTGTACGACCGGCGCGTTGGGCAGGTCCTGCTTGGCGGCCGGCGCTGACTCCACCGACAACGCATCGGCCATGCCCGACAAGTCGTGCAGCGGTTTCATGTTGGGGATTTCCGGCGGCGCGTCCGGCGGGATCATCTCCTGCCACGACAGGTCCTTGGGCTGGTCTTCAGCCCACACGGGCAGGGCCACCAGCAGTAACAGTGCGAGCACGACGCGACGCATCAACAGCTTCCTCATAAACGTATCGACAGGCCGTCGGCCAACGATTGCCGGTAGGCGCGCCAGGCCGGCACGCTGCCCATCAGCAGGGCTGCGACGAGAATACCGCCGAGCAGGGTCCATTCATATTCGCTCGGCAACGACAGCGGCAGGTCCAGGCCGTAGTTGGCCTGCAAATACCCGCGCGACGCGGCGATGCACACATACAGCAGCCCGACGCCGGCGATCACGCCCGACAATGCCAGGGCGAAGGCTTCGAAGATCAGCAAGGTCGCAATATGCCAGGGCCGTGCGCCCACCGAACGCAGGATTGCCATTTCCCGGCGGCGCTCGTTGAGGCTGGTGAGGATCGCGGTGAGCATGCCGATCAAACCGGTCAGTACCACGAACAGCGAGATCACGAACAGCGCTTTTTCAGCCGTGCCCATCATGCTCCACAGTTCTTGCAGCGCCACCCCCGGCAGGATCGCCAGCATCGGCTCGCCACGGAACTCGTTGATCTCCCGTTGCAGGGCGAAGGTGGAAATCTTGTTGTTCAAACCGAGCATGAACGCGGTGATGGCTTGGGGCGTCAGGTCCATGTTGCGAGCCTGGTCGGCGCTGATCCGGCCTTTGCCCTGGGCCGGCACGCCGTTGTGCCAGTCGATGTGAATCGCTTCCATGCCCCCGAGGCTGATATGCAGTGTGCGGTCCACCGGAGTGCCGGTGCGCTTGAGAATGCCGACCACGGTGAACGGCTTGTCGTCGTGCTTGACCAGGCTGACCACCGCCACGCCGTGGGCCAGCACCAGCTTGTCGCCGAGCTTGTAATGCAGCGCGTCGGACACTTCGGCGCCGAGCACCACTTCGAATGGATCGGTGGCGAAGGCGCGGCCGCTGGCCAGTTCCAGGTTCTGCCGGCGGCCGTATTGGTAGTGTTCGAAATAGGATTCGTTGGTGCCCATCACGCGGTAGCCACGGTGGGAGTCGCCAAGGGAAATCGGGATCGCCCATTTTACCTGCGGGTTGGCCGCGAAGTGCTCGTAGCTGTCCCAGCGAATGTTGTTGGTGGCGTTGCCGATGCGGAACACCGAATACAGCAGCAAATTCACCGAGCCGGAGCGCGCGCCGACGATCAGGTCGGTGCCGCTGATGGTGCTGGCGAAGCTGGCGCGGGCTTCGGTGCGTACCCGTTCCACCGCCAGCAACAGGCACACCGACAGGGCGATGGCGAAGGCGGTGAGGATCGCGGTAAAGCGGCGGTTAGCCAGGCTGGCCATGGCTAGTCGAAACAAATACATCTCAAACCTCTGCGGGCGTGGCGGCGCGATTTAGTTCGGCCAGCGACAGGTTGCGGTCGAACAGCGGCGCCAGGCTCTGGTCATGGCTGACGAACAACAGGCTGGCGCCTGCTTCGCGGCATTCGGCGAACAGCAACTGAATGAAGGCCTCCCGGGCGTCGTAGTCCAGGGCCGAGGTCGGCTCGTCGGCGATCACCAGCTCCGGCTGGCCGATCAGCGCACGAGCAGCGGCCACCCGTTGTTGCTGGCCGATGGACAGGGAGTCGGCGCGGCGCTCCAGCAGGCTCTTGTCCTTCAGGCCCAGGTGGGCGAGCAAGGTCGCGGCAGCCTGGTCGACGCTGCCGTGACGCTGGATTGCCCGCTGCGCCCGTAACGTTGAAAAGTGGCAGGGCAACTCGACGTTCTCGCGCACCGAGAGAAACGGCAACAGGTTGAACTGCTGGAAGATGTAGCCGGTGTGGTCGACCCGGAAACGGTCGCGGGCGCCGGCCGAGAGTTCGGTCAGCTCCTGGCCCAGCAGGCGAATACTGCCGCGGCTGGGCTTTTGCACACCGCCCAGCAGGCCGAGCAGGGTGGTCTTGCCACTGCCGCTGGGGCCCTTGAGGAACAGGGTTTCCCCCGGCTCCAGGCGAAACGTCGGGATGTCCAGCAACTGTGGGTGACCCGGCCAGTTGAAGCCCAGGTCAGACAGTTCGATAAGTGCTTGGGTCATAGGAAATCAGGGGTCTGGCTCGATTTGGATGATGGCACCGATCAACTGTAGGAGCTGGCTTGCCTGCGATGGCATCACCGCAGTGTTTCTGGAGCACCGCGGCGTCTGCATCGCAGGCAAGCCAGCTCCTACAGTGTGGTGTTTACATCAGAATTTCAGGGTGGCTGCTGTGGCCGTCGCTTCCACACCCTGCTGGCCGCTCGGGCCAATGAGTTGTACCTGAATTTTCTGGGTGGCGGGGAAGGTCTTGAACACCTGGGTCAGGTCGAGGTTGCTCAGCGCGGTCGGCGTGGCGCAGGTGAACTGGTAGTGAGCGTGGATTTCGCTGTGGTCGTGGTGATGTTCGTGGGCGGCGGCGCCTTTGCCATCGGTGGCGTGGTCGTCATCGTCTTCATCGTGGTCGGCTTCAGGCTTGTCGCCGAACAGCGGGCTGTTCAGTTCCTGGGTGCTGATCACGCAACCGGCGGCCTTGGGCAGGCTGAACAGCACCAAAGGTTGTTCAAGTTGTTTGCGGGCAGCGGCGACCTTGGCTTTGTCGGCGGACGTTGTAGCGAGGTGTTCGAAGCCCACCAGGTTCATCGCCGGGCTGTCCAGTTCCAGCTCCAGGGCCTGGCCGTCGAGCACCGCGTTGAGGCGACCCACGCCGTGTTCGTGGGCACCGAGGCTGCCGTGCTCGTGATCATGGTCGTGCTCGTCGGCAGCCTGGGCGATGGCCAGTGGCAACAGGGCAAACGGCAAAGCGAGCAGCAAACGGCGCATGGTGGAGCTCCCGGACAAAGATGAAAGTTTTGTTATGTGATCTTATAACAATTTTGCGAGGAGTTTGACCGCCTGCTTGGCGTAGCGCAAGACGCGTGGGAGCATGCTCGTCAGAAAAGTGCGGGAGTAAGTGCGATGTTGAGAATTCGTGGAACCGTCGGTGACCTGCCGGTGGACTTGACCCTGGAGCTGGATGACGGCGACTGGGCCCGGCTGGGCGCGCAGTTGCAGGCCAGCAAAACCCCGAGTGCGGAACCGGTAGTGACGCCGGCGGCGGGTAACCTGGACGAGAGCCTGTGGCAGGCCGCCCAGGATTTACTGCGCAAGGCCGGGCAACTCAACGGCCTGGAATTGCTTGATCAGCTGGAAGGCCTGGCCGGCAGCGCCTCGGCGGGCAAGCGCCTGCTGGTGCGCCTGCGCCATAGCGCCAAGGTCAAGGTAGCCAGCGGCGGGGATACGCCGCTGTACAGTTGGATCGAGTAACGATCAG
Source organism: Pseudomonas sp. P7758 (assembly GCF_013386485.1). NCBI lineage: Bacteria > Pseudomonadati > Pseudomonadota > Gammaproteobacteria > Pseudomonadales > Pseudomonadaceae > Pseudomonas > Pseudomonas sp. P7758. The sequence goes on from NZ_JACARS010000028.1 coordinate 66,230, forward strand.
TAAAGCGCGGCGAACAGCTTGCGGCGGTATACGGTGACCAGCGGGTGATCGTTGCCGAGCAGTTCGAACACCTGCAACAGCGTCTTGTGGGGCAGGCCTTCGCTGTAGCTGCGGTTGCGGATGAACAGCTTGAGCAAGCCATCCAGCGCGGCGTCGTATTGCTGGCGCGCCAGTTGTTGCACGGCCAGTTGGTACACCGCCTCGTCATCCTGCGGGTTTTGCGCCAGGCGGGCTTTCAGGTCTGCGGCGTCCGGCAGGTCGGCGGCCTGGCGCAGGAAAGTGATCTGCGCCTTGGCGCCGGCCAGTGCGGCCTTGTGATCATCGCTCTTGACCGCGTCGAGCACAGTTTGCGCTTCGCCCAGTTCACCGCGCTCGGCCAGGCAGCGTGCGTACAGGATCAGCGCGGCGGCGTTGGTGTTGTCTTCGCCAAGCAGGGTGACCAGCACGGCCTCGGCGTCGGTGATACGGCCTTCGGCAAACAGCGCCTGGGCCTGCTCCAGTGGATCGGCAGCCGCCGGTGGTGGCATCTGCACATGGGGCTCCAGCATCGCGCGCACGGCGGATTCAGGCTGCGCACCGGCAAACCCATCCACTGGCTGGCCATCCTTGAACAGCACCACGGTCGGCAGGCTGCGAATGCCAAAGCGCGAGACCACGTCCGGCTCGGCATCGCAATCGACCTTGGCCAGCAGCAACTCACCCTGATAACTCTCGGCAATCTGCGCGAGCATCGGCATCAACGCCTTGCACGGCGCGCACCACTCGGCCCAGAAATCCACCAGCACGGGTTTTTCGAAGGAGTTCTGGATCACCGCCTGATCGAAGGTGGCGGTGGTGGCATCGAAGATGTACGGCGTGGGCTCACTCATGGGGAATCTCGAAGAAAGCAGGAATGGGGCAACTATAAAGACTGGAGGAGGCGACCGGAAGCTATGCCGCGATTAAGCGCGTACAGGATGCCAGAAAGGGTCCTGGTACCAGTCTTGAGGAAAACCCATCGCTTTGAGGCTGACATCGGGAAATTCCTCAGTCAGTTGACGCAGGCGCCGGTCCCACTGAGCGTGTGGACACACTTTATGCATTAGGTGATTAAGGATGCAGAGTGCTGCGAACATACGGGCATGAGTGCCCGGATGAATAAGGTGCCTGGGCCACGGGAAGTTGGCTTTTTTGGGCAGTTCTGGGCGAATGCCCAATTCTCGATTCCACATTCGCGCATGGTGTGCGCAGATGTTACGAATAGTGGTCAAGGTGTGCAGCCAGGACTGCATCAAAGGGGCGGGGAGTTCCAGGCGTCTGGCGATAGCCTTCTTGTCCGAATCCCTGGCCAAGCCTTTGTAGAGATGGGACAGGTCGCCGAGTGTGAGTTCTTCCAGCATTGCCCAGCCGGGCATGAGTGGTGGTTGGTCATAGGTGGTGGGGTAGTGTCGGGCGTAACTCTCTTTTGCTCTTTGGCATTTGAGATGCGCTTTGCGACCGCTATCGGCTTGCAGTCGATCTATTCGCAGGCATTCGCGCTCATAGTCTCGGATAGCGGCACATTGCTTGGACTGCAATGTTGCAAGTAGGCGTTGGTGGTCAAATGCCTGTTGAAACATTCCGATATCGGTATACCAATGGCTGCCATAGTTGGGCCCCATATGGTTACTGATCATCGAGCGAGTCGCTATTTCCACGCGTTCAATGGCATCCATGCTCAACAATCGAAGCCTGCGGTCAAAATCGTAGAGTCGAGTTAACTGACGAAAACCTGTGCCATCGCGAAATCGATGATCGACATCCCCCGATTGCTGAAAAGGGCGCATGTAGGGGCTCAATCGGAAAAAACTGACGGACTGCAAGAAACACTGCGCACGGGCTTCATCTTGAATGAGCAAGCCACGTTGTTTGAGCAGTTCTATCTGGGAGGGAACATCAATGGCAGGTTTGTCGAACGTTCTCATGCCCAAAAAACGCCAGGCATAAAAAACCCGCACAATTTGTGCTTAGTCACTTGCGCGACCAGAGGCATGGCGGGTGTATTGCGGCAAAGATTAGGCAGTAGCGGTAACGTTTGCAAGCTTTTTGAGCAAGAGGCGACGGATGCAAATCGGGGGTTTGGCATACCGTTTGGTCGTCCAGGTAGCGTGCGAGAGGCGGCCATTTTCCACGCTACGCTGAAGACTGTCTTAGCCCATCTGTTACTGGAGATTTGCGGGTTTGATAGGCGCGACTATCGCTGCGAATGGTACAGGCTCACCTTGCGAAACTCCCACGGCTCGGCCAGGTCGGGCAGTGTCAGGGCGTCGAGGATACCCAGGCGCTGATACTCCGGGTGCTGGAAGTCCCGAACCCGGGAATCGGCGACCAGCGCTTCGCGGCCGCGTGTCAGGAATTGATCCAGCAGCGGCAGGTTCGCCCGGTCGTACAGCACATCGGCGACCAGGATCAGGTCAAACCGGTCGGATTCGGTGAAGAAGTCTTCTGAATAGCCCAGTGTTACGCCGTTGAGTTCGGCATTCGCCCGGCAGGCAGCCAGGGCCAGCGGATCCAGGTCGCACGCCACCACTTCCAGCGCTCCGGCCTTTACCGCGGCAATCCCGGCAACACCCGAACCTGCGCCGAAATCCAGCACCCGCTTACCCGCGACCCACTCGGGGTTGGCCGCCAGGTATCGCGCCAGCGCCAGGCCACTGGCCCAGCAAAAGCTCCAGTACGGCGGCTCATGCAGGATGCGCCGGGTTTCTTCGGGGCTGAAGGCGCGGTCCATGTTGTCGGCGTCCAGCAGCCACAGCGACAACTCGGTGCCCGGCAGCGGGCAGGGCACCAGTTGGGCGTCGCCGATCAGTTCGCTCAGTGCGCGTTGCAGGTCCAGCGGTGGCGTCATGGTGCGGGAACGAGTTGCAGCGGCCCGGTGGTCTGGGTGATCGCCTGGGTGATGCGCACCGGCGGCAGGTGCAGGATCAACTGGCCGGACTGGCTGGCGCGACCACGCAATTCAACGCGCCCGCCCGCCGGGAACGCTTGCGGGTTGAAGCGCAGGCGGAAGGCCAGGGGCTTGTTGTTGCCGATCAGCACGCTGCTGGCCAGCAGTTGTTGCGGGCGCGAACGGTCGTCGATCACCAGCAGCGCCAGTTCGACTTCCGCACCCGCCGGTATACCGTTCAATTGGCCGCTGACTTCACGCTGGTAGGCGGGCAACGGGCCGAGATCTTCTTCCACACCCGGCAGTTTTTTCTCTTGTTGCGGTGCCGGAGCCGGCGCCGCAGGTTTTGGGGCATGGCTGCTGCAGGCGACCAGAAAACCGAGCAACGTGAGCAAAACAAGTGGTCGTAACTGCATGTACGGCTCCAGAAAGGACAAAATCCGTGGCTTAAAAAATATGAAACATAATAGTCAGCCTATATACCGTAAAGGCTATGGCTTGTCTTGCCACAGGGATGCGCTACCATGGCCCTCCCATTTTTTGTTGCCTGCCACCATGCACTGTCCCTTCTGCGGTGCCAACGACACCAAGGTCATTGACTCGCGTCTGGTCGCCGAGGGCGAACAGGTGCGTCGCCGGCGTGAATGCCTGGCCTCTGGCTGCGGTGAACGTTTCACCACCTTCGAAACCGCCGAACTGGTATTGCCACGTCTGATCAAGACCGACGGCAGTCGCCAGCCCTTCGACGAAGAAAAACTGCGCGCCGGAATGCAGCGCGCCCTGGAAAAACGCCCGGTGAGTGTCGAGCGGCTGGAAGCGGCACTGGTGCATATCAAGCACAAGCTGCGCGCCACCGGCGAGCGCGAAGTCAAATCCCTGGTGGTTGGAGAACTGGTGATGGGCGAGCTGCAAAAGCTCGACGAAGTCGCCTATATCCGTTTCGCCTCGGTGTATCGACGCTTCCAGGACCTCAACGAGTTCCGCGAAGAGATCGATCGCCTGGCCCGTGAGCCGGTAAAAGAATGAACCCACCTTCGGCAGAACAAGCGGTACTCGACGCCCATTACATGGCCCGTGCCCTGGAATTGGCGCGCAAGGGCCTGTACACCACCCACCCCAACCCCCGGGTTGGCTGCGTGATCGTGCGTGACGGGCAGGTTGTCGGCGAAGGCTGGCACGTGCGCACCGGCGAACCCCATGCGGAAGTCCATGCCCTGCGGGCAGCGGGCGACAAGGCCCGGGGCGCCACGGCCTACGTGACCCTTGAACCGTGCAGCCACCACGGGCACACGCCGCCGTGCGCCGATGCCTTGGTGAATGCCGGCCTGGCCCGTGTGGTGGCAGCGATGCAGGACCCGAACCCGGAAGTCGCCGGGCGTGGCATGCGCCGCCTGGCCCAGGCCGGGATCGAGACCCACAGCGGCTTGCTGGAAAACGAAGCGCGGGCGCTTAACCCGGGCTTTCTCAAGCGCATGGAGCATGGCCTGCCGTTTGTGCGGGTCAAGTTGGCCATGAGCCTGGACGGTCGCACCGCGATGGCCAACGGCGAAAGCCAATGGATCACCGGCCCGGCCGCCCGTGCCGCGGTGCAGCGCCTGCGGGCCCAGGCCAGCGTAGTGCTGACCGGCGCCGACACGGTGCTGGCCGATGGTGCTCGCCTGACCGTGCGCGCCGCCGAACTGGGCCTGGATGAAGAAACCACCGCCCTGGCGATGTCTCGTCCGCCGCTGCGTGTGCTGATCGACGGCCGCCTGCGGGTGCCGCTGAATGCGCCGTTCTTCAAGGCTGGCCCCGCGCTGGTCATCACCTGCGTGACGCCGGACAACCAGTACCCCACAGGCCCCGAGTGCCTGGTGGTGCCGGGTGTCGACGGCCAGGTCGACCTGCGTTCCGCGCTGGTGGCCCTGGCGGCCCGTGGTGTCAACGAAGTGTTGGTGGAAGCCGGCCCAAGCCTGGCGGGTGCCTTCGCCCAGCAAGGGCTGGTGGACGAGTACGTGATATTCGTCGCCGGCAAGTTTCTTGGCTCTGCCGCCCGGCCTTTGCTGGACTGGCCGCTTGAGAAACTGGCCGACGCCCCCCAACTCAAGATCACTGAAATGCGCGCTGTTGGCGATGACTGGAGAGTCACTGCCATCCCTCTGCCATCAGCGAGCGTATAATTCCCGGCCTGCGCCACGTCTTCAGGAGAACGGCATGTTCACCGGCATTATCGAATCCATCGGCAGCATCCGTGCAATGACCCCAAAAGGCGGCGACGTACGCCTGCTGGTTGAAACCGGCAAGCTCGACCTGAGCGACGTCAAACTGGGCGACAGCATCGCCGTCAGCGGTGTGTGCCTGACCGTTATCGAGTTGCCTGGCAACGGCTTTGCCGCCGATGTCAGCCGGGAAACCCTGGACTGCACCGCGATGAACGACCTCAAGAGCGGCAGCCCGGTGAACCTGGAAAAAGCCCTGACCCCGACCACCCGTCTCGGTGGGCACCTGGTCAGCGGTCACGTCGACGGGGTCGGCGAAGTGGTTGCTCGCAGCGAAAACGCGCGTGCCGTGGAATTTCGCATTCGCGCACCGAAAGAGCTGGCCAAGTACATCGCCCACAAAGGCTCGATCACCGTCGACGGCACCAGCCTGACCGTGAACGCCGTGAATGGCGCCGAATTTGAACTGACCATCATTCCCCACACCCTGAGCGAAACCATCATGGCGTCGTACCAGCCGGGTCGCCGGGTGAACCTGGAAGTCGACTTGCTTGCCCGTTACCTGGAGCGCCTTCTATTGGGCGATAAGGCCGCAGAGTCTGACTCTCTTCAAGGGCCCGCCGGGAACATCACTGAAAGTTTTTTAGCCGCTAACGGCTACCTTAAATCCTGACCCAAGGGGGTGCCGCGTGGCGCTCAACAGCATCGAAGAACTGGTTGAAGACATCCGCCAAGGCAAGATGGTCATCCTCATGGATGACGAAGACCGCGAGAACGAAGGCGACCTGATCATGGCCGCCGAGTGCTGCCAGCCGGAACACATCAACTTCATGGCCAAGCACGCCCGTGGCCTGATCTGCATGCCGATGAGCCGCGAGCGCTGCGAGCTGCTGAAGCTGCCGTTGATGGCGCCGCGCAATGGTTCCGGGTTTGGCACCAAGTTCACCGTGTCCATCGAAGCCACCACCGGTGTCACCACTGGCATCTCCGCTGCTGACCGCGCCCGCACCGTACAAGCCGCTGCCGCGAAAGACGCCAAGGCCGAAGACATCGTCAGCCCGGGCCACATCTTCCCGCTGATGGCCCAGCCGGGTGGCACCCTGGCTCGCGCCGGCCACACCGAAGCGGCCTGCGACCTGGCGCGCATGGCCGGTTTCGAGCCGAGCGGTGTGATCTGCGAAGTGATGAACGACGACGGCACCATGTCCCGTCGCGCCGAGCTGGAAGAATTTGCCGCGCTGCACAACATCAAGATCGGCACCATTGCCGACCTGATCCACTACCGGATGATCCACGAACGTACCGTTCAGCGGATTGCCGAGCAGCCGCTGGACAGCGAACTGGGCCAGTTCAACCTGGTGACCTATCGTGATTCCGTGGAAGGCGACGTGCACATGGCCCTGACCCTGGGCACCATCTGCGCTGAAGAGCCAACCCTGGTGCGGGTGCACAACATGGACCCGCTGCGCGACCTGCTGATGGTCAAGCAACCGGGGCGCTGGAGCCTGCGGGCCGCGATGTCCGCGGTGTCCGAGGCCGGCAGCGGTGTTGTATTGCTGCTGGGCCATCCGCTGGATGGCGACGTGCTTCTGGCGCATATCCGCGAAACCGCCGACCACGCGCCGGCGAAAAAACCGACCACCTACAGCATCGTCGGGGCCGGTTCGCAGATCCTGCGGGACCTGGGCGTGCGCAAAATGCGCCTGATGAGTGCGCCAATGAAATTTAATGCCATATCCGGTTTCGACCTGGAAGTAGTAGAATACGTGCCCTCCGAATAAAGGCCGGCGTTGTTTGCCCCTTGTTCGCGGTTCAAATATCACTGAGGGGCGCGCACTAAGCGCGTCCCGGCTCTTTAAGAGATTTGTCGAATGACCCTGAAGACCATCGAAGGTACCTTCATCGCCCCCAAAGGCCGCTATGCCCTGGTGGTTGGCCGCTTCAACAGCTTCGTGGTTGAAAGCCTGGTAAGCGGTGCCGTGGATGCCCTGGTTCGCCACGGTGTGAGCGAAAGCGACATCACTATCATCCGCGCTCCTGGCGCCTTCGAAATTCCACTGGTTGCGCAGAAAGTTGCACAGCAGGGTGAATACGCGGCGATCATCGCCCTGGGCGCGGTCATTCGTGGCGGCACTCCGCACTTCGAATACGTGGCTGGCGAATGCACCAAGGGCCTGGCCCAGGTGTCCATGGAGTTCGGCGTGCCGGTCGCCTTTGGCGTCCTGACCGTTGATTCCATCGAACAAGCCATCGAGCGTTCCGGCACCAAGGCCGGCAACAAAGGTGCTGAAGCTGCCCTGTCCGCCCTGGAAATGGTCAGCCTGCTGGCGCAGTTGGAGGCCAAGTGATTAGCGACGACAGCGATCAGTTCAACCCCCAGGACCCGCGCCCGGCAGACGCCGGCAAGCCATCGAAAAGCGAAAAGCGTCGTTCGGCCCGCCAGCTCGCGACCCAGGCTTTGTACCAGCGCCACATGGCGAAAACCTCGCTGAACGAAATCGAGGCGCAGTTTCGCGTCGACAACGATTTCAGCGCGGCCGATGCCAGCTACTTCCACGACATCCTGCACGGTGTTCCGGCCAACCTGGCCGAGATCGACGCTGCACTGACGCCGTGCCTGGACCTGGCGATCGAAGAGCTGGACCCGGTTGAACTGGCCGTACTGCGCCTGTCCACCTGGGAACTGCTCAAGCGCGTCGACGTGCCTTACCGCGTTGTGATCAACGAAGGGATCGAACTGGCGAAAGTCTACGGTTCCACCGACGGTCACAAGTTCGTCAACGGCGTGCTCGACAAGCTGGCCCCGCGCCTGCGTGAAGCCGAAGTGAAGGCGTACAAGCGCTAACTGGCGCTTGCTGACGCAATGGGCGAGTTTGAGCTGATCCGCAACTACTTCGCCGCCGCGCCCTGTGCGCAGGGCGGCGAAGGCATTGCACTGGGGATTGGCGACGACTGCGCCTTGCTGGCTGTTCCTCCCGGGGAACAGCTGGCGATTTCTACCGATACCCTGGTGGCCGGCGTGCATTTTGCCGACCCCTGCGATCCGTTTCTGCTCGGCCAGCGCTCGCTGGCCGTGGCAGTCAGCGACCTGGCGGCCATGGGCGCCAATCCCCTCGCGTTTACCCTTGCCCTCACCACCCCGACGGTTGATGCCGATTGGCTGCAACGCTATGCCCAGGGCTTGAACGCCATGGCGCAGGGTTGTGGCGTGGTTCTGGTGGGCGGCGACACCACCCGTGGGCCGCTGAGCCTGACCATGACCGTGTTTGGCCGGGTGCCGGCGGGCCAGGCCTTGACCCGCAGCGGCGCGCGGCCTGGCGACTTGCTGTGTGTGGGCGGTGAACTGGGTAACGCAGCGGGCGCCTTGCCGCTGGTGCTGGGGCAGCGCACGGCGGAGGCGGCTATCGCCGAGCCGCTGCTGGCCCATTACTGGTCGCCGCAACCGCAGTTGGCGCTGGGCTTGGCGTTGCGGGGCAAGGCCACGTCTGCCATGGATATTTCCGACGGCCTTTTGGCTGATTGCGGGCATATTGCCAAGGCGTCGGCTGTCAGCTTGTTGATCGAGCAGCAAAAACTGCCGTTGTCCGCCGCCTTGCTGGCGTTCGTCGGTGAAGCGGATGCCCGGGTGGCCGCGTTGAGCGGGGGGGACGACTACGTACTGGCGTTCACCTTGCCGCCCGTCGAACTGGCGCCGCTGTTGGCCGCCGGTGTGCCGGTCCATGTAATCGGCCGGGTCGAGGCGGGGCAGGGCGTTACCCTGCTGGATGCGTCTGGCCAGGACGTCACGCCGGCCATTCGTGGCTATCAACATTTCTGAAAGGCATAGAACCAAGCTGAAGGCCAATCGAACCTATTGATCTTTATCAGCGATAATTCAGCTTAAGCGTCTGTAGGAACCTACTGTTACAATCCCTCCCCTGTGAAATCTGAAATCAGGAGCACAAGGTGCCCGTCGTTTTCGTCGCCGCTTCCAAGCTGCCAACCCCTTTTGCCACGTTCACCATGAATGGCTTTCTTGAAGAAGCCACCGGGCGCGAACACGTTGTTCTCAGCCTCGGTGACGTGGCGGACGGTGCCCCGGTCCTCGGTCGCGTGCACTCCGAGTGCCTGACCGGCGATGCGCTGTTCAGCCAGCGCTGTGACTGCGGCTCGCAACTGGAAGCCGCCCTGCAGGCCATCGCCCGCGAAGGCCGTGGCGTGTTGCTGTACCTGCGTCAGGAAGGCCGTGGCATTGGCCTGCTGAACAAGATCCGCGCCTATGAGCTGCAAGATGGCGGCGCCGACACTGTGGAAGCCAACGAGCGCCTCGGTTTTGCCGCTGACCAGCGCGACTATGGAATCTGCCTGCCGATGCTCCAGCACCTGGGCGTTAAATCCCTGCGGCTGATGACCAACAACCCGCGCAAGGTCAAAGCCTTGACCGACATGGGCATCACCGTCGCCGAGCGCGTGCCGCTGCACACCGGCCACAACCCGCACAACAAGCTGTACCTGGCCACCAAGGCCAGCAAGCTCGACCACATGATGGGCAACGAGCACCAGGGCGAGGCCGATCGGGCGTGACGCGCGGCCAGGTCAAGCGGCGGCTGTCGTTTAACTGGTGGCAATACCTGGCGTTGGCGTTGGTGCCGTTGTTTGTGATCAACCTGGTGTTTGGCAAGGCCGAGCCCTTGCTGCCGGTGCTGGCGATGCCGTTTTTTATCGCCGGCGTAGCCTCGATGTTTGTCAGCCTGCGTTACTTCCACGGCTATAAACACGCGCTGATCGCCACCGGCAAAGCCCTCGATACCCCTGAAGAGCCGGCTGCCTGGATCACCCTCGCGGCCCGCCGTCGTGTGGCGTTGCTGGTGGCTGCACTGCCGGCCTGGGTCGGCGCGCTGGCGGTGTTTGTCGGGCTGGAAGCGGTGCCGCTGTTTCTGTTGGCATTGTCGACCCTGGTGCTGTTCTACCTCTACCGCATCCCGCGCCAGTTGGGTTGATGCGCGGCTGGCTGGCGGTGTTGTTGCTGGCAGTCGCGGCCCAGGCTGCGGCGGTTGAGCGGGTGGTCAGCCTTGCGCCTTCGTTGTCTGAAATCGTCGTTGAACTGGGCGCCGCCGATTTGCTGGTGGGCGTGCTGGATGGCGGCGAGCGGCCACAGGCGTTGGCGAACGTGCCGTCTGTGGGCAACTACGGGCAGTTGGACATGGAGCGGCTGCTCAGCCTCAAGCCCGACCTGATCCTGCTTTGGCCCGGCAGCGTCGGCCCGGGCCCGCGTGAACAGCTGCAACGCCTGAACATCCCGGTATTTGTCGCCGAACCCCACAGCCTCGAACAACTCACTTCACAGGTCGAAACCATTGCCCGGCAACTCGGGCGGGATGACGCCGGCCGGCAATTGGCCGCGCAGTTGCGTCAGCGCTTGGCCGAGTTGCGCTCGCGCTATCACCGGGCCGAGCCGTTGCGGGTGTTTTATCAGGTGTGGAACCAGCCGCTGTACACCGTGGGTGGCGGGCAGATCATCAGCGATGCGCTGAGTGTGTGCGGCGCGCGCAATGTGTTCGATGACCTGAAATTACCGGCACCGCAGGTCAGCATTGAGTCGGTGTTGCAGCGTAATCCCGAGGTGATTCTGGCGGGCGATCAAGCGCAGTTGGATGCCTGGAAGGCCTGGCCCCAGCTGGCGGCGGTAGCTGGCGGGCGTTTGCTGGTGGTGCCTGACAAGGGCCTGGAACGGCCCAGCGGGCAGATGCTGCAGGCGGTGGCGCGGTTGTGTCAGGTTCTTGCTCCGGGGCTGTGAGACCGCTATCGCAGGCACGCCAGCTCCCACATTTGACTGAGTCGTCTGGATAAGCACGGTCCCCTGTGGGAGCCGGGCTTGCCCGCGATGAGGCCGGTGCAGACGACTTAGAGTTCCGGCGTCCAGGTCACCCCGAACATCAGTGCCCGGCCTTCTTCCCGATAGCCATATTGCTGGCCTTGATACTGATACAGCGCCCGGCTGTAGTCCTTGTTCAGCAGGTTATCGAGCTTCATTTCCAGCGTGACTTCATGGTTCACCGCCCAACTGCCCCGTAGCCCCAGCAAGCCATACCCGCCCAGGCGTTGCTGGTTCGCTGCATCGTCGTAGCTGCTGCTGACCGCTTGCCAGCTGGCGCCGACGCCGAATTGATCGAGTTGGCGATCCAGGTCCAGGCTCAGGGTGCGCCGGGCTCGACGCGCCAGTGTGCGCCCGGTGTCGCGGTCGCGTGGGTCGATCAATGCAACGGCGAGGCTGCTTTGCCAGCCGAACAGTTCTTGCTTGAGCGCCGCCTCGAAGCCGTTGATGCGTGCGGCGCTGACGTTTTGCGGGCCGTTGCTGGCAAACACGATCGCATCCTGAATATCGGTGCGGTACAGCGAGGCTTCCAGTCGGCTGCTGTCGCTGAGCTGGCTGCGCCACTGCACTTCGTAGCTTTTCGATGTCTCGGGCTTGAGGTTCGGGTTACTGTTTTTGAAGCCGAATTCGTCCGGGTAGTAGAGGTCGTTGAACGTAGGCGCGCGGAAGCCTTCGCTGTAGCTCAGCAACAGATCATTGTCCGGGTTCAGCGGCAGGGTGAAGGTGCCGCTCCAGCTGTTGTGGCCGCCGAACTGCTGGTTATCGTCGCGACGCAGGCCCAGTTCGGTGGAAAAGGACTGGGCTTGAAAGCGGTGCTGGATAAACGCCGCTCGATTCCAGCGACTGTCTTCGGCGAACGCGGTGCTGCTGTTGACCTGGTCCTCGTACCAGTCGCCGCCCAGGATCAGGCTGTTCTGCTCATTGAGGGTCAGGTCGTTCTGCCAATTCAGTGAGTTGCGGTAAGTGTTGAACACGCTGCGTTCGGTGCTGAGCTTGTCCCGGGTTTCTTCGCGGTTTTCGCTGTGGCCCGCTTCCAGCCGGGACTTCCACGTGTCATTGATACGCGCGTCAACATAGGTGCTGACACTGCTCACGGTGAAGTGGGTGTAGGGCTTTTGCTGGAAGGTTTGGAAGGTGGTCGAATCGAAGCGACCGAATGGGTTGTCGAATTCGCTTTTGCCGCGGTTATCCAGCACGTTCACACCCGCTTCGAGGTCATCGTTGAAGGCATGGCTCAGGCTGAAACTGATGGCCTGGTTGCGATAGGCGTCATGGTCACGGTCGCTGGGATAGGAGTCGTACGTGCGATTGATTCCGGCCGTGTCATCCAGGCTGGCGCCGAGGTTGAAGCGGGTTTGCGCATCGCCGCCGGACAAGCCCAGGCTGCGTTCCCATGTCTGGTTGCTGCCAAATCCCACATGCAGGCGGGGTTGCAGGCCGGACTCGTTACCACGCCGGGTGAAAATCTGGATCACCCCGCCAATCGCATCGCTGCCGTAGATCACCGAGCGCGAACCACGCAGGACTTCCACGCGTTCGATCTGCTGGATGTTCAGGTGCTGCAGGTTGCTGTCGCCGGAAGTCGAGTTGCCGATGCGCTGGCCGTCGACCAGCACCAGGCTCTGGGCCGACTTGGTGCCACGAATGTAGACGCTTGCCAGACTGCCACGGCCACCGGCCTGTGAAACCTGCACCCCGGGCACGCGGCTGAGCAAGTCGGTCACGCTGGTGGGTTGCAGGCGGTCGATGTCGTCGCGGGTGAAGACGGTGTTGGCGGCGCTGCTGTCGTTGCGCGCCTGGACCTGGCGGTTGGCGCTGATCACCACGTCGGGCAGCTTGAGGGCTTGGTCGCGTTCGAAACTGTCGGCGAGCAGGTCGGTGGCGGGCAGTAACAGAAGGGGCAGGGCGAGGCGAAGGCGGTTCATGGGCTGTCCGTAGCATTTGAAGTTGGCATAAAACAAATGTGGGAGCGGGCTTGCTCGCGAAGGCGCAGTGTCAGTCAATGCATCTGTGGACTGACCCAGCGCTTTCGCGAGCAAGCCCGCTCCCACATTTTTAATCGCGTTTCTACAGGCCCAGCAGGGCCATGCGCTGACGAACCGAAGCTTCAATCCCGGATTCATCCAGCCCGCACTCAGCCAGCATCTGCGCCGGCTTGGCATGCTCGACATACACATCCGGCAAGCCCAGGTGCAGCACCGACTTGAGGATATTCTCCCGTGCCAGGAACTCACTGACTGCCGCACCGGCGCCGCCCATGATGGCGTTTTCTTCGATGGTCACCAGCAGCTCATGGCTGCCGGCGATCTCGCGCACCAAGGCCTCGTCCAGTGGCTTGACGAAACGCATGTCTACCACCGTGGCGTCGATCTTCTCGGCCACTTTCAAGGCTTCAGCCAATTGCACGCCGAACACCAGCAAGGCAACGCCGCTGCCCTGGCGGCGGACGATACCCTTGCCGATTTCGATAGGCTCAAGGTCCTTTTCGATCACCGCATTCGGACCATTCCCCCGCGGATAGCGCACAGCCGCCGGGCCGTTGTACAGGTGGCCGGTGCTGAGCATCTTGCGCAGTTCGTTCTCGTCGCTCGGGGTCATCACCAGCATGCCGGGGATGCAGCGCAGGTACGAGAGGTCGAAGCTGCCGGCATGGGTCGGGCCGTCTTCGCCCACCAGGCCCGCACGGTCGATGGCGAACAGCACGTCGAGGTTCTGCACCGCGACGTCATGAATCAACTGGTCATAACCGCGTTGCAGGAACGTGGAGTAGATCGCTACCACCGGCTTGGCGCCTTCACAGGCCATGCCCGCGGCGAAGGTCACCGCATGTTGCTCGGCGATGGCCACGTCAAAATAGCGCAGCGGGAAACGCTCGCTGAACGCCACCAGGTCGGAACCTTCCTTCATCGCCGGGGTGATGCCCACCAGGCGCGGGTCGGCGGCGGCCATGTCACACAGCCATTCGCCGAACACACCGGAATACTTTGGACCGCTGGGCTTCTTCGGCGCGGCGGCCGGGGCGTTCAGCGGTTCCAGCTTGGTGATCGCGTGGTAACCAATCGGGTCGACTTCCGCCGGGGCGAAGCCTTTGCCTTTCTTGGTCACGATATGCAGGAACTGCGGGCCTTTAAGGTCACGCATGTTGCGCAGGGTGGCGATCAGGGTTGGCAGGTCATGGCCGTCGATCGGGCCGATGTAGTTCCAGCCCAGCTCTTCGAACAGGGTGCCGGGAACCAGCATCCCCTTGGCATATTCTTCGGTACGACGGGCAATTTCCCACGCGCCGGGCAGACGCGAGAGCACCTTCTTGCTGCCTTCACGCATGCTGGCGTAAGTGCGGCTGGAGAGGATTTTTGCCAGGTAATTCGACAGGCCACCGACATTGCGCGAGATCGACATGTCGTTGTCGTTGAGGATCACCAGCATGTTGGCGTCCACTTCCGGCGCGTGGTTCAGCGCCTCGAAGGCCATGCCGGCGGTCAACGCGCCATCACCGATCACCGCAATCGCCTTGCGATCGCTGTTTTGCAGGCGGGCGGCAATGGCCATGCCCAGCGCTGCACTGATAGAGGTGCTGGAGTGGCCGACGCCAAAGGTGTCGTACTCGCTCTCGGAGCGGCGCGGGAAGGCGGCGATGCCATCCTTCTGGCGCAGTGTGGCCATGCGCTCGCGGCGTCCGGTGAGAATCTTGTGCGGATAGGCCTGATGACCCACGTCCCACACCAGCCGGTCGTCCGGAGTGTCGAATACGTAATGCAGCGCAATGGTCAGCTCGATGACGCCCAGGCCGGCACCGAAATGCCCACCGGTCTGGCCGACCGTGTAGAGCAATTCCAGGCGCAACTCATCGGCCAGGGTTTCCAGCTCGGCTTCACCCAGGCGGCGCAGGCCGGCTGGCGTGTTGGCACGGTCCAGCAGGGGCGTGGCCGGGCGCTTGCGGGGAATCTCTTGAAACGTCGTGGGCATCAGGCGAATCGTTATAGGTATAGAAGAGGCGGCAGTTTACCTCAAGCATCGCAAACTGCCCACGCAGAGCGCCGAACTTGGCTGATATGCGGTGGAAAAGGCCGCTGTTGTCAGTGGCGACGTTCGACGATATACCGCGCCAGGTCACGCAGTGGCTCGGCAGCCGCGTCGAAAGGTCGCAGGGCGTCCAGGGCCTGGTCTCGCAGCACCAGGGCGTACGCCTTGGCGGCTTCCAGCCCGAGAAGCGAAGGATAAGTCGGCTTGTCCCGTGCGATATCAGCACCCTGGCGCTTGCCGAGGGTCGCGGTATCACTTTCAACGTCGAGAATATCGTCCTGCACCTGGAACGCCAGGCCGATGGCCCGCGCGTAGGTTTGCAGCGCCGCCAGTTGCGCCGCTTCTGCACGGCCACTGGCCAGGGCGCCGAGGTGCACGGCGGCCTCGATCAGCGCGCCGGTCTTGTGGCGGTGCATGTATTCCAGGGCTTGTTGATCGAGCTTCAAACCGACCGAGCCCAGGTCAATCGCCTGGCCGCCGACCATGCCGGCAGGCCCTGCGGCCAGCGCCAGCGCGGTAACCATGCGCAGACGGATCTCGGCGTTGACGCTGCTCAGGCGCGGGTCCAGCAGGGCGCTGAACGCCAGGCTTTGCAGGCCGTCACCGGCGAGAATCGCGCAGGCTTCATCAAAGGCTTTATGGGTAGTGGGTTGGCCGCGACGCAGATCGTCGTCGTCCATTGCCGGCAAATCGTCGTGTACCAGGGAGTAAGCGTGGATCAACTCCACCGCACAGGCGGCGCCGTTGGCTTCCTCCGCCTGGGCGCCGAGGGCTTCACAGGCCGCATAGGCGAGCAACGGGCGAACCCGCTTGCCACCGTTCATCACGCTGTAGCGCATGGCCTCATACAGGCGGTTCAGCTCAGGGCTGGGCGCGACAAACAGCGGTTCCAGCGCAGCATTGACCCGGGCCTGGCTGCCGGCCTGATAAGCGTCGATCATTCAGGCTGTTCCGCATCGAAAGGTTCTTCGGCCAACTCCCCATCGCGTTCCAGCAACACCTGGACCTTCTGCTCCGCCTGCGCCAGGGCGCTCTGGCAGTCGCGGGTCAGGCCGATGCCTTGCTCGAATGCGGTCAACGAGTCTTCCAGCGACAACTCGCCGTTCTCCATCCGCTCGACCAGGGTTTGCAGGTCGGCGAGGGATTGTTCGAAATCGAGTGCAACTTTTTTGCGGGCCATGGCGGCTATTCCGGTAGACGGTAAACCGGCGCGACACTAGCAGACATGGGGGATTGGGGCAAATGAGTGGGGGGATTTGCCTTGAAAATCAATCGCCTTGAGTGTTGATTTGATAGCGGGTGCTGCGGCCGCCGCCGGGTAGCCGAACCAGGCAGTTTTTTTCCAGAAGATCGGCCAGATGTCGGGTCGCCGTGGCCTTGGACACTTTGGCCACTGCCTGATACTGGGCGGCGCTGATCCCGTGCTCAAAGCCCTTTTCGCCACCGTCGAGCAGGCGATTCAAGACTTTGGTCTGTTCGGCGCTGAGTGCGTGGTCCCGATGCTGCTGCCAGAAGCGGGTTTTGCCCAGCACCCGGTCAATCCGCACCATGGCCTGCTGCAAGCTACGAAGCAGCGTTTGCAGGAACCACTCAAGCCAATCGGTGATATCCAGCGTGGCCTTTTGACTGGTTTCCAGTGCACGGTAATAGCCCGCCCGGTCTTCAAGGATGCTCGCCGACATCGCGTAGAAGCGGATCGCTTGATGCTCTGCCTGGGCAAGCGCGAGGTCGGTAATCGCCCGCGTCAGACGACCATTACCATCATCGAAGGGATGCAGGGTGACGAACCAGAAATGCGCCAGGCCTGCGCGCAGCAATGGGTCAAGGGCCGCATGATTCCGGCTGGCTTCAAACCATTCGATGAAATCGTCCAGCGATTGCTCCAGTCCTTGGCGGGGTGGGGCCTCGAAATTCACAGTGGGTCGGTCCAGTCGTCCCGATACAACCTGCATAGGCTCATCCCCCCTTAACGCGCCTACGTTCAAGCCGTGGGTGGAAAAGCGGGCTTCCTCGGCGGGAAACAACCATCGATGCCATTTGAATAGACGGGTGAGGGTAAACGGTTGAGAAAACTGTTGCGTGGCGTCCAGCATCAAGTCAGCCAGACCCTCGCTGCGTCGGCTCACTGAGCCGTCTTGCAATTGCTCCAGGCCCAGGCGTCGGGCCAAAGAGGAACGTACGGAACCCATATTCAGTTGCTCACCCTCGATTGCCGAGGAGGTCAGAATGTTTTGCAGCAACGCATCCAGTTCATTCTCTGAACTCTGTGCCTGGCTGACCGAACCGAGCATGCCCAGCAACTTTCCTTGCGCCTGCGTGCACTCGCGCAACAACGCTGCGAGGCGCTCTGGTTGCCAGTGAAAGTGCGGCCAATCGGGTTGTTGCCAGATCCAGTTCGGGTGATCCATGGAGGCATGCTCGGTATGTGAGCCGAATAGAAGGCTTATTCGGCTCATTTGGTGAGCCGATTGTGTGAGCTATTCGGCTCACTGTCCAGTCAGATGCGCACATCAGGTACAGCGCCGCCTCATCACTGGCCAGCAGGATCGCCTGTTCCATAACCTTTGGCGCAGTACTCGCCAGCTCATCAATTCGCTGGCTGTCGCCCCCAGGCGTTCAAACAGCTTGCCGGCGTCCTTGAAGATCTCCTGCACTTGCTTGATGGCGTCCCACACGCCGGTAATCGCCGTCCAACTTCCCGCCAGCACGCCATTGCCAATCGCGCTCGAAGTGGACCTTTCCCAGTGCGGCCGGAAACCACTCCATTTTTTGCGAAGCTTTTTCTGTTCCGAGCCGCTGCCCGGTACTACGTAAAACAGCGGTTCAGCTCATTGACGGCAGTGGCGTTTTCAGTGGTGCGGTGCATTGGCCCTGAGCATCCTTGAGACTGGCCTCAAACTCGACCAGTCCTCCATGCATCTTCTGCAATGCCTCGATCTGCCGCACCAACTCCTGCTTCTTGTTGGCGATCGCCTTGTCCGCCAGGCCCCAGGGCAGCCCATCACCGTGATGCCCACCCAGAATTGCCTGCAACTCCTTGAGCTTGAAACCCAACTGCTGGGCGCACTTGATGAACGTCAGCAGTTCGACACTTTGCGTGGAGTAAAATCGATAACGACCTTCCCGCTGCGGCGGCGGCAACAGGCCGATGGCTTCATAGTGACGAATCGCTTTGATGGTTGTGCCCGACAGTTGCGCGGCTTTGCCGATGTACATGAAAAGTCCTTTTCCCAAAGAGTGCGCCGGCCTGTTTCAGCCACTGTTCCCGCTGTGCTGGCGTAGAGCCCAACACCGGCCCGAACAGCAACGTCTTGATCGGCTGAATGCCACAAAACGCCAGTGTTGTCTTGCGCATCTGATGCAGCGCGGGCATGCGGTAGAACCACCTGTAATACCACGGCGGTGTGTCCAGGGTCACCAGCAAGTGCGCGGTTCTGCCCTTCAGGAGTTTGTCGGGGAAGGCCTTTCCCTTGCGGTATTTGAAGGCGAAACCGGATAGGAAAATTCGGTCGATAAAACCTTTCATCAAGGCCGGGATGCCACCCCACCAGACGGGGAAAACAAACGTCAGGTGATTGGCCCACAGGATGTCGGATTGCGCGCTAATCAGGTCGGGTTCCGGAGGTTGGGCCTGGTTGTAGCCGTTGTGGAGGATGGGGTCGAAGGCCAGTTCACCCAGGCGCAGGATGCGTACTTCGTGGCCGGCGTTTTTGGCGCTGGTGATGTAGGTGTCGGTGAGGGCAGAGCAGAAGCTGGTGCTGGAAGGGTGGCCGAGGATGACCAGGATGCGTTGGCTCATGGTGGTGCGGTCCTGAAAACTGGGGTTTCAGGGTGAGGTGTGACCTTAGGGGGAGAGTCAAGAAGATGCAGTGATTGGGAATGGCCAGGAAGACTGATCCCTTTCATTTGCAGGACGTTTCCTAGAGAATTCCAAGCGCTTGCGCCAGCAAAATCCCGCGACTAGTCTGCGTTCCGTCACTGCATATTCGGTGATCGGGTTTAGTCGCCCGGATTCGATTGGCGCACGATCAGTTCATGAGTCAGGCCGTTTTTCGCCTGCACTTTTATGGTGGCTGTGCGCAGGGCGCCCTCGGGCGCGCCGGGTTTCCAATCGACCGGTCGACTAACCTGCGTACAGCTGCCGCCTTCGTTTAGTCGCGAGGAGTGGTGGCTCCAAATGTTTGATTGGAGATTTACCATGGTCAAAGTTACCCCCGATCCACCCGCATTCCATAAAGCCTTACTCCGCGACACTGATGCCTCGCGTCGAGTGATCGATCACTACCTTAAAGCGCCGGACGCGCAGCCTTCACCCAACCCGTTTACCGTCGATGACGAACTGAGTTTCGAAGATGCGCTGGCCCATGCTGCCGAGTTGCTGCATTGCGCCGTAGCAACCGCCCAGGCGTCGACCGAGCCGCTGAATGGCGCACAGCGGGCGGTGATGCATTTGGTGGAAATGTCGAAGGTGGTGGTGGATCGAGCGCTGGACTGTTTGCAGCCGAGGTGAGGACCTTAAGCCTACGCTGAGGTTGCGATGCATTTGGTCTGCGATCTACTGACCAAATGCTCATCATCCTGGCTCAGGGGCGGAAATCCCGGCAGACGATCGCCATGGATTAAAGCGGTCTCCTCAGGCGTATGGCTTGAAGTCATTGCTGTCGCGAGTGAGTAGCTGCATCAGTTTGGGATGGATGAAGAGCTTTTCCTTGCCAACCTGAACCTCTTGCAGAACGCCGATGGCGACTAGTTCTTTGAGGTAACGGGAGGCTGCTTGACGCTGGGCAATCTGTTTGTCGACGACGTTGCTGATGCGGCAGTAGGGCTGTTCGAAAATGACGTCTACCAGCTCGCGGGAATAGGTTTTCGGCAACTGCTCACGAACAAACTGGGTGGTGTGCTCGGACAGGCTGCGAATAGCGGCAATTTTTGCACAAGTCCAGCGTGCTGTTTCTTCCACAGCGCTGAGCATGTACAGCAGCCAAGGCTCCCAGGCTTGTTCGCGAGTGACATCAAGCAACAGGCGGTAGTAATCGGCTCTATGGGCAATGATGTAACGGCTAAGGTAGAGAATCGGTAGATTCAGCAGGCCTTCCTGGATCAGGTACAGGGTGTTGAGCACTCGCCCGGTACGGCCATTGCCGTCGGTGAATGGGTGAATGGCTTCGAATTGATAGTGACTAACCGCCATACGTACTAATGGATCCAGGTCGGTCTCGTTGTGCAGGAAGCGCTCCCAGTTGGCGAGCATGTCACGTAAGCGATCTTCGCCTTCCGGTGGGGTATAGATGATCTCGCCGGTTCGGTCGTTGGCTAGCTGGACTCCTGGTACCCGGCGTATATCCATGTTCACGCCTTTAAGCGTGCGGCAGATTTCGACTGCAGTACCGGTGGAGAGTGGGCGGTCGGCCAACGATTGATAACCTTTCTGCAGGGCTTTGCGGTAGCGCAGTGCTTCCTTGGTCGCTGGGTCTGCGTGGCTATCTCCATCCTGAGCATGCTGAAAGAGCAAATCCGTGGTGGTGACGATACTTTCGATCTCTGAGCTGTCCTTGGCCTCCAGCAATGGAATGGTGTTGATCAGCATTGTCTGGTTAGGGATCAGCTCAGCCGCTTGCTTCAATTCGGCCAGGGCTGTGCGGGCCTCAATGCAGCGTTTGAGCACTGCATGGGTTTCCAGAACAGTTGCCGGTGGCAAAGTGGGAAGCTGGTTGTAGGGCTTGTCAGCCTGCCAGGGAAGGTGGGATGCGGTCATGGATGGGGCTCGGTCTTTGACTTATCCGTCTAAAGGTAAGAGGGGCTCATCAGGGCGCCCTTTCGTGGCGTCAGTGTAAACATGCGTGCACTACGTGTCGCTATATTTTGATTTCTGCGACACGTCTTGATGTCATGTCGTTGGTAACGACAGGTATGCGAAACGTGTTCTTGGAACGGGCTTTTAGCGACGTATCAGGCGAATGTCCTGAGGATGGAAAAGACGGCTTGCGTGCCTTGGAGCGGTTGGCGCGTTCTCAAATAGCTCGATGCCTGGCAGGTGTAGCGCATTTCTTCCAGGCATTAAAAAGCCGGCTTGTGGCCGGCTTCTCGGGGACTGGTTCAGCTTATTTTTGGTAAACCTCACCAGCCTTCAAATCGTTCACCCAGGCTCACACCCAGGTGATAAGGGGCATCAGCGGGAACTCCTCCGCATCGCCAGGCAGGGCGGACCGGCTTCACGCCAACCCCCTGCCAAATGTGCGGCGGATAATACCCACATTCGCCTCAATTTCCCAGCTCCGGATCCGATTTAGAGCCTTCGTAGCCCAATAAATGCTCATCCAGCGGCACCGGCGGGCGGCGGTTATTCAGTGTCGCCCACCAGAACACCCAACCCAGAATCTCAAAGTTCTGCTCATGCCGCTGCTCATAGGTCAAAAACTCGTCCGGATGCTCGGCGCTGTTGTGGCTGCGCATCCGCAGGCCACCTCCTGGACGGTTGTAGAGGTATTTGATCCGCAGCATTCCGTCGTGCTCTACCGCGTAGATTTCGCCATCGATGATCTGTTTGCGGCCACAGTCGATGGCAAGGGTACTTCCGTCCTGGATGATGTCGATCATGCTGTTGCCGACCATGTAGGCCCCGAGTGCCCGCTCCGGGCTTACACCGATGGCTTCAAGGGTGTGCAGGGAGAGGCGGATGCTTTCGGTCGAGGTGAAGGTGGGGTGGAGGGGGATCTCCACGTCGATTTTTACCGGGCCCGAGACCGGGTGGGTGATGTAGTTGCCGCTGGTCTCGCGGGCGATACGGTGGGAGGTGTCTGCATCGGATCCTTCCAGCAGGTAGTTGGCGGGTGGATGTTTGGGGCCTTCGCCTGTGCGCAGCCAACGGCTGGTGACGCACAACAATTCTGCGAACTCGTTGAGCCGGCCCATGGGGACGCCGCGTTTGAACCAGTTGTTTACGTGTTGAGGCGTAACATCGCGGTTCTTGGCGAAGTCGGAAGCGGAAAGATGAACTTCCCGTAATAGCGCTCTTAAGCGATCACCTGATGTATTCATAAACGCAGAGTTTACTGGCCGTAAAATCAGATCAAATAAACCATGCGTTGAGTTGCTGTATGTAGGTGTTTCCTTATCGCAGGACTATTCTGCTAGTTGATTAAGCTAGTTAAACAATTGCTGTAAATATGTTTATTAAAGTAGCCGGATGTTTATGTTTTTCCCACAAAAAAAGCCCCGTTTAATCGGGGCTTTTTCAGAGCGAATAGCGGTATCAGCCTTTGTAGGCAGCGACCGACTTCAGGATCTCGGCGCGGGCGGCGTCTGCATTGCCCCAACCGTCGATCTTCACCCATTTGCCTTTTTCGAGGTCTTTGTAGTTCTCGAAGAAGTGTTTGATCTGTTCCAGCAGCAGTGGCGGCAGATCGGTGTATTCCTTCACGTCGACATACAGCTGGGACAGCTTGTCGTGTGGTACTGCGATAACTTTGGCATCGCCGCCGCCGTCGTCAGTCATGTTCAGGATGCCGACCGGGCGGGCGCGAATAACCGAGCCTGGGGTAACCGGGTAAGGGGTCACGACCAGCACGTCGAGGGGGTCACCGTCGTCTGCCAGGGTGTTGGGGATGAAACCGTAGTTGGCCGGGTAGAACATCGGGGTGGCCATGAAACGGTCAACGAACAGGCAGTCGCTGTCTTTGTCGATTTCGTATTTGATCGGCGCGTGGTTGGCCGGAATCTCGATGGCGACGTAGATGTCGTTCGGCAGGTCTTTGCCAGCCGGAATCTTGCTGTAGCTCATTGGGCGTTGCCCCCGTAGTTGGCCATGGAACATGGCCGGATTGGCCTAAAAGTGGCGGCGATTATAGGCATATTCTGACGCCGATGCCATGCGTCAGACGTCGTAGGGCGCTTGGCGTTCCGTCTGATACCGCACGTCGCCGGCCTGCAGTTGGTGCAGGCGCGCCAGGGGATCCTGACGGTAGAAGTGGCTCAGTTGCTCGTACACCTGTGGATAATTGCTGACCAGTAAATCCGGGGCACTGAAGAAATATTCGCTGGTGACGGCAAAGAACTCGGCCGGGTTTTCCGCGGCGTAGGGGTCGATGGCCGTTTCGGCGTCAGGGTTGCGGTCGAGCTGGCGGTTGAGGTCGTCGAAGGCGCTTTGCATGACGCTGGCCCATTCCTGCACGCGCATGTCGTGGTGCAGGGGTGGCAGGCCGTTGGCGTCGCCGTTGAGCATGTCCAGCTTGTGGGCCAGTTCGTGAATGACCAGGTTGTAGCCTTCCCAGTTGCCGCTGGCCAGTACGCCGGGCCACGCAAGGATCACCGGGCCCTGTTGCCAGGCTTCGCCGCTGTGCTCGCCGTCCCACTCGTGTTCCACGCCGCTGGCGTCGCGATGGCGCTGCGGGCTGAGGAAGTCGTCGGAGTACAGCACGATCTCGTGGAAGCCCTGGTACCAGTCGAGGTCGCCAAGGTTCATCAGCGGCAGCTGTGCCTGGGCGGCGAGCAGCAGGCGCTGTTCCTGGTGCAGTTCGACGCCGGGCAGGGCGGTGAGGTGTTTTTCGGCGAGGAACACCACGCAGGCTTCCCGCAGCCACTGGTCTTGCTCGGCAGTGATGCCGTCGAGGAACGTCAGGTGATGGCGCACCCGCCGCCACGTTTCATCGGCAATCGGGTGCTTGGCCAGCAGGCGCCGGCGACGCCAGGCGCTGAGGGACCACATCGCAGGTTACTGCGGCTTGGCTTCGGTGGAATTGCGGCCAAAGCGGCTGCGGAACACACCGATGATCATCGGTACCAGCGACAGCAGGATGATGAACACCACCAGCAGCGACAGGTTTTTCTTGATGAACGGCACGTTGCCGAAGAAGTAGCCCAGGGTTACCAGGCCGCCGACCCAGAGGACGGTGCCGAACACGCTGAAACCGAAGAAGCGCGGGTAAGGCATTTTCGCGATACCGGCGACGAACGGCGCAAACGTGCGCAGGATCGGCAGGAAGCGCGCCAGGGTCACGGTTTTGCCGCCGTGCTTGTCGTAGAAGTCGTGGGTTTTTTGCAGGTAGTCGCGGCGGAAGATCTTCGAGTTGGGGTTGCTGAACAAGCGTTCCCCGGCCGTTCGTCCGATCACGTAGTTGGTACTGTCACCCAGGATGGCCGCGAGCATAAGCAGGCCGCCCAGCAATATCGGGTCCATGCCGCCGCCCGCTGCAATAGCGCCGGCGATGAACAGTAAGGAATCACCCGGCAGAAACGGCATGACCACCAGGCCGGTTTCGCAAAAGATAACCAGGAACAGAATGGCGTAGATCCACACTCCGTAGTTTCTCACCAGCATGTCGAGGTACACGTCGAGATGCAGGATAAGGTCGAGCGGGTTGAAATCCATGGAGGGCACCTGTGTGAATGGCCTGGCTCAGCGGGCCTGTGCGGAGGCTTCGGGTAATAAGGGCTACAAGGTTGTGGCGTAATTCTTACGACCCTGAAAGGTCCGCATTATACGGATAGAGTTGTGAAAAGCGTGCTGGTTTTGTAGCGGGGAATGTCGCGACTTCGATCTGATTGTAGACACAGCGTCAGTGTGGGAGGGGGCTCCCACAACAGATGTATGAGGTTTGGTTAATAGTTGTCAGTCATCGCTGATCGCAAGCACGTAATTCTTGAACTCGGTGTCTTCCCGAAAACCGATGGACTCATAGGTTTTCTGCGCCACCTGGTTGTCGCTGCTGGTGGACACACGCAGGCGCACGGCTTGAGTTTCCTTGGCCATCTTCTTCGCGGTACGCATCAGGTTGTCGGCCACCAACTGCCGGCGTGCGTCTTCGGCGACGTAGATGTCGTTGAGGATCCACACCCGCTTGAGGGACAACGATGAAAAGCTTGGATACAGCTGGCAAAAGCCAAGCAGTTTCTTGTCGTCATCGTCGGCCAGCGCCAGGTAGATCACGGACTCCTTGCGGCGCAGGCGTTTTTCCAGGAAGGCGCGGCTCGAATCAGGAAACGGCAGCGCGCCGTAAAACTCGCGGTATTTGACGAAAAGCGGGGTCAACAGGTCCAGGTGTTCCAGGGTCGCTTGAGTAATCCGCATGCCAGGCCTCAACTTCCAAATGGGGTATGACCACACAAGCGGCCGTGTCTCGATGCTGCCTAAAGCAGAGAAAAAGCGCAATCGTGCAGGGATCAGTCCTTCGGTGGGCTGAGCAGGAAGTTTCCTTTCATCAGGTCGGGATCATCCGACTCGAGGGTTTGTACCTGCGCTTCATCCTTGAGGTTGACCCCCGACAACTGCCGGCGACAGGCCTCCCGCATCAAGTAAAGCAGGCGGTGAGCGGCCATGCCGTAGCTCAAGCCTTCCAGGCGCACATTGGAGATGCAGTTGCGGTAGGCGTCAGTGAGTCCGACCTTGGGGTTGTAGGTGAAATACAGCCCCAGGCTGTCCGGCGAGCTGAGCCCCGGCCGCTCGCCGATCAGGATCACCACCATTTTTGCCCCGAGCAACTGGCCGACTTCATCCGCGACGGCGACACGGCCCTGCTCCACCAGAATCACCGGTGACAGCGACCAGCCTTCAGCGTGGGTTTGTTCCTCCATGCGTGTAAGAAACGGCAACGTATGTTTATGCACCGCCAGCGCCGACAAGCCATCGGCCACCACCACAGCCAGGTCCACACCGCCCGGGTTGGCTGCGGCATAGTCCCGCAGGGCCTGGGCGGATTCATCACTGAGGCGTCGCCCAAGGTCCGGGCGTTGCAGATAGCTGTGACGGTCGACGGCGGCGCTGTGCAGCAACAGGCTGTCACGGCCACGTTCGGCCAGTTGGCTGCTGAGTCCTACATGGTCAAACGGCAGGTGTACCGCGTCCCGCGCCTGGGCGTGGGCGAACTGGAAATCCAGCTGCGCGCCGGTAGGCATGCTGGTGCCGGTGCGGCCCAGGGCAATCCGCGCCGGGGTCAGGCGCCGCAGCTCAAGCCACGGGTTGTCCACGTTGTTTTCCGGGGTGTCGATGTGCACGGGCGGTTCCTTCTTCATCCCAGTTGCGCCAAGGCGTGGCGGAATGCCGGTGGCAGGCTGTTGCCGAAGTGCACCTTGCCGTCGGCTTGCGTGAAGATGCCCATTTTCGCCAGCCACTGTTCAAACTCCGGTGCCGGCTTTAAACCCAATGTTTGGCGGGCGTACAGCGCGTCGTGAAATGAAGTGGTCTGGTAGTTGAGCATGATGTCGTCGGAGCCCGGGATGCCCATGATGAAGTTGATCCCGGCCACGCCCAGCAGGGTGAGCAGGGTGTCCATGTCGTCCTGGTCGGCTTCGGCATGGTTGGTGTAGCAGATGTCGCACCCCATGGGCACGCCCAGCAGCTTGCCGCAGAAGTGGTCTTCGAGGCCGGCGCGGATGATCTGCTTGCCGTTGTACAGGTACTCGGGGCCGATAAATCCTACGACCGTGTTCACCAAAAACGGCTTGAAATGCCGGGCAACGGCATAGGCGCGGGTTTCGCAGGTTTGCTGGTCGACGCCAAAGTGTGCGTTGGCCGACAAGGCGCTGCCCTGGCCGGTTTCGAAATACATCAGGTTTTGCCCGAGGGTGCCGCGGTTCAGGCTCAGGCCCGCGTCGTAGCCTTCCTGCAGCACGCTCAGGCTGATGCCGAAGCTGGCATTGGCCGCCTCGGTGCCGGCGATCGACTGGAACACCAGGTCCAGCGGCACGCCACGGTTGATGGCTTCGATGGAGGTGGTGACGTGGGTCAGCACGCAGGCCTGGGTCGGGATTTCATAACGCTGGATGATCGCGTCGAGCATTTCCAGCATCGCGCAGATCGAGGCGATGCTGTCGGTGGCCGGGTTGATGCCGATCATGGCGTCACCGTTGCCGTAGAGCAGGCCGTCAAGAATGCTCGCGGCGATACCGGCCGGCTCATCGGTGGGATGGTTGGGCTGCAGGCGGGTGGACAGGCGCCCGCGCAGGCCCATCGTGCCGCGGAACTGTGTGACGACGCGGATTTTCTGCGCCACCAGTACCAAGTCCTGCACGCGCATGATCTTCGACACGGCGGCGGCCATTTCCGGTGTCAGCCCGGGCGCCAGGGCGCGCAGGCTCTGTTCGTCGGCCGCGTCGCTGAGCAGCCAATCCCGCAAACCCCCGACGGTCAGGTGGCTGACCACGGAAAACGCCTGTTTATCGTGGGTATCGATAATCAGCCGGGTGACTTCGTCGCTTTCGTACGGGATCAACACTTCTTCGAGAAAGTGCTTCAACGGAATGTTGGCCAAGGCCATTTGCGCCGCGACCCGCTCGCCATCGTTCTGGGCGGCAACACCCGCCAAAAAATCCCCGGAGCGGGCCGGGCTGGCCTTGGCCATCACGTCCTTGAGGCTGTCGAAGCGGTAGGTCAATGCACCGACCGCGTGGGAAAAGCTTGCCATACAGAGTCTCCTTGTCGACGCGGGCTGAATGTGAGTAAAGCGCCCGCGTCGAGGTTTATGGCAGTTAGTGCAAGGCGGCCTCTGCGGCCTGGATCGCCGCAAATTCTTCTTCCGGCGTGCCTGCTACCAAGTGATGCCGACTGTAGAAAGCAAAGTAAGCAATTAATACTCCATAGATGATCGCGGCGCCAATCACCACGCGCGGATCCACCAGAAAGCCCGCCACAACAGCGATGCAGGCCAGTACCAGGGCGACGCCCGAGGTGAAGATGCCGCCCGGAGTACGGTAAGGGCGGTCCATTTTGGGGCGGCGGATGCGCAAGGTGATGTGCGCGGCCATCATCAGCACGTAGGAAATGGTCGCGCCGAATACGGCGACCAGGATCAGCAAATCGCCTTGGCCGGTCAGCGACAGGCCGAACCCGATGATGCCGGGGATCACCAGGGCCAGTACCGGTGCCTTGCTTTTGTTGGTCTGCGACAGCTTGCGCGGCAGGTAGCCGGCGCGGGACAGGGCGAAGATCTGCCGGGAGTAGGCGTAGATGATCGAGAAAAAGCTCGCGATCAGCCCGGCCAGGCCCACCAGATTGACGAAGTGGCCCATCCACGTGGAGCCGCCGTAGGCTTTGGACAAGGCTTCCACCAGCGGATTGCCCGATGCCATCAACGCGTAGGCGCCAGCACCGCCGGGGGCGATCACCAAAATCAGCAGGGCGAAGCTGGTCAGCACCACAATGGCGCCGATCAGGCCGCGGGGCAGGTCGCGTTTGGGGTTCTTGGTTTCTTCAGCGGCCAGTGGCACACCTTCGACGGCCAAGAAGAACCAGATCGCATAGGGAATCGCCGCCCACACGCCGACATAACCGAAGGGCAGGAAAGTGCTGGCGCCCTTGGCCTCGGTCACCGGGATGTCCAGCAGGTTGGCGACACTGAAGTGCGGCACCATCGACACCAGGAACACACCCAGGGCAATCGCGGCGACGGCGGTAATCACAAACATCAGCTTCAGCGCTTCACCCACGCCGAAGATGTGGATGCCGATAAAGATGATGTAGAACGCCAGGTAGATCATCCAGCCGCCAATGCCGAACAGCGACTCGCAATAGGCGCCGATAAACACCGCGATGGCGGCGGGGGCGATGGCGTATTCGATAAGGATCGCGGTGCCGGTGAGGAACCCGCCCCAGGGGCCGAACGCGCTTCGGGCAAAGCCGTAGCCGCCGCCGGCGGTAGGAATCATGGAAGACAGTTCGGCCAGGGAGAAACACATGCACAGGTACATGGTGGCCATCAGCAGTGTGGCGAGGAACATGCCGCCCCAGCCACCCTGGGCCAGGCCGAAGTTCCAGCCGGCGTAGTCGCCGGAGATGACGTAGGCAACACCGAGACCGACTAATAGTACCCAGCCGGCAGCGCCTTTTTTCAGTTCCCGTTGTTGGAAGTATTCGGTGCCGACCTTTTCAAAGTCGACGGAAGACCCGGACGCCGGAGCGCCATTCGGTTCGCTGGGCATGATGGAATCCCTTTCTTATTGTTTTATCCCGGCTTACTTAAGTAAGCCGAATGAGTAGCAAGGTCTTGTGAAGATCAAATGTGGGAGCGGGCT
>NZ_JACARS010000260.1:0-426 GCF_013386485.1 Pseudomonas sp. P7758
CGGTGTCACCGAAGTGTTCGACTCCAGCAAAGTGCCCGGCGAAATCATGGACATGATGGTGGTCAACACCCAGACCCTCAAGGACAACCCCAAGCTGGGCAAAGCGTTGACCGGCGCCTGGTTTGAAGTGGTGGCGCTGATGAACGCGAAAAACGCCGCCAGCACCGACGCCCTGGAACACATGGCCAAGGCCTCCGGCACCGACCTCAAGGGCTTCCAGTCGCAACTGGACACCACCAAGCTGTTCGCCACGCCCAAGGAAGCCCTGGCCTTCGCCACCAGCGCGCAGTTGCCCGCCACCATGGGCAAAGTCGCCGAGTTCTCGTTTAAACACGGCCTGCTGGGTGAAGGTGCCAAGGACACCAACGCCGTGGGCATGAGCTTCGCCAATGGCGTGACCCGCGGCGACACCGCCAACCTCAAGCT
>NZ_JACARS010000261.1:0-656 GCF_013386485.1 Pseudomonas sp. P7758
GGAGGGCAGGGTGTTGGTTTTTGTGCAGGGGATTTTTTCGCGAAGCTGCTAGCGTACGCTGGGCCGGGGGAGCGCCTCCTTGGCACACCCCTTGCTCTCCCCACGCCATACCTAAACCCAAGGAAGCTTTTCTGTATGCCTAGACCTGGCCCGCGCAACGCTCTCACTGATATTCCCGGCCTGGAGGTTGGCCACGCCACAGACCTGTACGCCGACACCGGCGTCACGGTGATCCGCCCGGATGGTTTCTGGACTGCCAGTATCGACATTCGCGGTGGAGGCCCAGGTGGTCGCGAAACCGCGGCGCTGGAGCCGGAGAACATGGTGGGCCAGCTGCACGCGCTGGTGTTTGCCGGTGGCTCGGTGTTTGGCCTGGCGGCGGCGGATGCGGTGGCGGCGAAGTTGTCCCAGGACCAGGTGGGGTTGCATTTGAAGCCGGGTGCGCCGGCGATTCCTATCGTGCCGGCGGCGGTGTTGCATGATTTGGCGAATGGCGGGGACAAGGATTGGGGCCTGGAGCCACCTTACCGGCGGCTGGGGTTCGAGGCGCTGGCCAATGCCGGTCCGGAGTTTGAGCTGGGCTCTGTCGGGGCCGGGCGTGGGGCCATGGCCGGGGTGCTGAAAGGCGGGCTGGGGACGGCGTCCCTGGATTTGGG
>NZ_JACARS010000262.1:0-797 GCF_013386485.1 Pseudomonas sp. P7758
TTCAACTGGGTGCGCCTGGCCCAGCGGGTGCCGGTGCGGATTCATATCGATGAAGTGCCGGAAGGTGTGCTGTTGGCGGCGGGGATCACCTGCACCGTGATCGTCAACCAAACACAGAACTGAATGTGGGAGCGGGTTTGCTCGCGAAGGCAGTGTGTCAGTCAACGAAAATATCGACTGATCCACCGCATTCGCGAGCAAGCCCGCTCCCACATTTTGAGTGTGTCAGGCCTGTAGAAACGTCTCGTGCAAGTGGCGCCACAGCAGGGCGCCACTGGCCTGTTTTTCAAACACCACGGTCGATCGCCGATCGGTTTGGGTACCGCTGCCATCCACCTGCTGTTCGCGATAACTTACCGTCGCGCCATGGGCGTGTCGGTCAATCCCGGCAAACTCGCTGAGGCTGATCCTGAACCCGGGCCGCTTGCCGCCAGCCTGGCTGAACAGCTGGTTGAGCAGTGCAAAATCCAGTTGTTTGCCCGCCGGGGTGATCATGGAAAAGTCCGGCGAAAAACGCCTCAGCAAAACCTCCAGTGTTCCCTCGGGGGCTGTGCCGGCAAACCATTGCTCGATCTCGACATGGGCCTGGATCACTTCATCAAAAAAATCGCGGTAGTCAATCATCGTGTGGGCTCGCTGGCAGGGTGAAGCAGTGTCCGTACCTTGGACGCATCCAGGCACAGTACGGCAAATAACGGAAACAGGGTCAACGCCGCGGCAATCGCGAAGGTGACGGTGAACGAGTCCAGCGCAGCCAGCACCCCACTGAGCACGGCGGCACCGAGGCAAAAACTCAA
>NZ_JACARS010000263.1:0-359 GCF_013386485.1 Pseudomonas sp. P7758
TGTACAGCCCGGCCCACAGCAGGTTTTCAATGATTACCCGGCGGGTGCGCCGGGCCAGGGTAAAGGCTTGCACCAGGGCGTCGAGGCGGTTCGACAGCAACACCGCGTCGGCGCTGGTCTTGGCCAGGTCGGTGGCCGAGCCCATGGCCACGCTGATATCGGCGGCGGCCAGCACCGGCACATCGTTGACGCCATCGCCGAGCATCAGCACCTTGCGGCCTTCCTTGTGCAGCTGTTGCAGCATTTGCAGCTTGTCATCGGGGCGCAGGCCGCCATGGGCTTCGTCGATGCCCAGCTCGGCGGCGACACTGGCAACCATCGGCGAGCTGTCTCCCGACAGCAGCAACGTGCGCCAGCCG
>NZ_JACARS010000029.1:0-19734 GCF_013386485.1 Pseudomonas sp. P7758
TCTATGCATATTCCTAAAAGTTAGTTTATTAAAAAATTTAACACGCTTAGGGTATATGCACCGGACCACCGGACATTCCTGATTTTTTTATCTTTTCAACGGATGTGAGGTAGGTATGGTCAAAATTACCCCGGTGCGTAACGCCAGGGCATTGCGTGCAGCCAAGGAGCGGCGCTGATGTCTAACTTGGCACAAACACCCCCCCAGAGTGATCTGGACGCTGCCCCGCTGTTGTTGCCCGCCAAAGTGCTGCGCAACGACGCCGAGGCCCTGAGCGCCGCCCACGAGCTGGCACAGGCCGCGCGCCTGCAAGCGGCCAGGCGCGATCAGCAACGCAAACTGCCCTGGGCTGAAATCGAACACTTCACCCGCAGCGGCCTGGGCAGTATTTCCATTCCCCGTGAGTACGGCGGCCCGCAGGTGTCCTTCGTGACCCTGGCCGAGGTGTTCGCGATCATCAGCGCGGCCGACCCGGCGCTGGGGCAAATCCCGCAGAACCATTTCGGCATCCTGCACGTGCTGCAAGGTGCGGCCAGCGAGCGCCAGAAAAAGCAGCTGTTCCAGAGCGTGCTGGACGGCTGGCGCATCGGCAACGGCGGCCCGGAACGCGGTACCAAAAACACCCTGGACCTCAAGTCACGCATCACCGCCGAAGGTGACGGCTACGTCGTCAGTGGCCAGAAGTTCTACTCCACTGGCGCGCTGTTCGCCCATTGGGTGGCGGTCAAGGCCTTGAACGATGACGGCAAAGTCGTCATGGCGTTCGTGCGCCGTGGCACCGAAGGCCTGCGCATCGTCGATGACTGGTCCGGCTTTGGCCAACGCACCACCGCCAGCGGCACAGTGCTGCTGGATCAAGTGGCGGTGGACGCCGAACTGGTGGTGGAAACCTGGCGACTCGGCGAAACACCGGGCATCCAGGGTGCAGTCTCGCAATTGATCCAGGCGGCCATCGACGCCGGCATCGCCCGTGGCGCGATCGACGACACCATCAGCTTTGTACGCGAACGCTCGCGGCCATGGATCGACGCCAAGGTCGAACGGGCCAGCGATGACCTGTATGTGATCGCCGATATCGGCAAGCTGAAGATCGAACTGCACGCCGCTGAAGCCCTGCTGCGCAAGGCCGGCCAGGTACTGGACCAAGTCAGCGCCGCGCCGATCACCGCGCAGTCCGCCGCACGCGCCTCGATTGCCGTAGCCGAAGCCAAGGTGCTGACCACCGAGATTTCCCTGCTCGCCAGCGAAAAGCTGTTCGAGCTGGCCGGCAGCCGCGCGACCCTCGCCGAATTCAACCTCGACCGCCACTGGCGCAACGCCCGGGTGCACACCCTGCACGACCCGGTCCGCTGGAAGTACCACGCGGTGGGCGCTTACCACCTCAACGGCACTTTACCTGCCCGACATTCCTGGATTTAACCGACCAGACCTCTGGAGAAACCTATGACCCTTTCTCATCACGTCGCGGTTATTACCAGCGATGAACAAGCCCTTATTGTCGCCAGCGACCTGGCCGAAGACTTCCGCCGCGACAGCGCCTTGCGTGACCGTGAACGCCGCCTGCCCTTGCCTGAGCTGGACGTGTTTTCCCGCTCCGGCCTGTGGGGCATCAGCGTACCCAAGGAGTTCGGCGGTGCCGGCGTTTCCAACGTCACCCTGGCCAAGGTCACGGCACTGATTGCCCAGGCGGATGCGTCCCTGGGGCAGATCCCGCAAAACCATTTTTATGCCCTCGAAGTGCTGCGGGTGAACGGCAGCCCGGCGCAGCAAAAACGCCTGTACGCCGAAGTGCTCGCCGGCCAGCGCTTCGGCAATGCGCTGGCAGAACTGGGCACCAAGACCGCCCACGACCGCATCACCAAGATCACCCGCGACGGT
This sequence comes from Pseudomonas sp. P7758, assembly GCF_013386485.1. NCBI lineage: Bacteria > Pseudomonadati > Pseudomonadota > Gammaproteobacteria > Pseudomonadales > Pseudomonadaceae > Pseudomonas > Pseudomonas sp. P7758. The sequence continues at coordinate 1,879 of NZ_JACARS010000029.1, forward strand.
GACGGTTTCCGTATCACCGGCCGCAAGTTCTACTCGACCGGCGCGATCTACGCCCAACGTATTCCCACGTCCGTGGTGGACGAAAACGGTGTGCAGCAACTGGCCTTTGTCACCCGTGACAGCGAGGGCCTGAGCGTGATCGACGACTGGAGCGGCTTCGGCCAGCGCACCACCGGCAGCGGTTCGGTGGTGTTCGATAACGTGTGGGTCGCGGCCCAGGACGTGATCCCGTTCCAGAGTGCCTTCGAACGCCCGACCACTGTCGGCCCGCTGGCGCAGATCCTTCACGCCGCCATCGACACCGGTATCGCCCGCGCTGCCTATGAGGATGCGCTGCACTTCGTGCGCACCAAGACCCGGCCGTGGATCGACGCCACCAGCGACAAGGCCACCGAAGATCCGCTGACCCTGAAAAGCTTCGGCCACTTGAGCATCCGCCTGCACGCCACCGAAGCCCTGCTGGAACGCTCAGGCGAATTCCTCGACCGCGCCCAGGCCGACAGCAATGCCGACACCGTCGCGGCCGCATCCATCGCGGTCGCCGAAGTGCGCGCCCTCAGCACCGAGATTTCCCTGGCGGCCGGCAGCACCCTGTTCGAACTTGCCGGAAGCCAGGCGACCCTCGCCGAACACGGCCTGGACCGCCACTGGCGCAACGCCCGGGTACACACCCTGCACGACCCGGTGCGCTGGAAGTACCACGCCGTGGGCAATTACTACCTCAACGATGAAAACCCGCCACTGCGGGGGACTATCTGATGACGAAGAAAAAGATCCTGCTCAATGCCTTCAACATGAACTGCATCGGGCACATCAACCACGGCCTGTGGACCCATCCACGGGACAACTCGACCCAGTACAAAACCATCGAGTACTGGACCGAACTGGCGCAGTTGCTGGAACGCGGACTGTTCGACGGGCTGTTCATCGCCGACATCGTCGGCGTGTATGACGTCTACCAGAACTCGGTGGACGTGCCGCTCAAGGAAGCGATCCAGCTGCCGGTCAACGACCCGTTGCTGCTGGTCTCGGCCATGGCGGCGGTGACCAAAAACCTTGGCTTCGGCCTGACCGCCAACCTCACCTACGAACCGCCGTATCTGTTCGCCCGGCGCATGTCGACCCTCGACCACCTGAGCCGTGGCCGGGTGGGCTGGAACATCGTCACCGGCTACCTCGACAGCGCCGCCAAGGCCATGGGCCTGACCGAGCAGGTCGAGCACGACCGGCGCTACGACCAGGCCGACGAATACCTGGAGGTGCTCTACAAACTCTGGGAAGGCAGCTGGGAAAACGACGCGGTGATCAACGATCCGCAGGCGCGGGTGTATGCCCAGCCGGAGAAGGTGCACAAGGTCGAGCACAAGGGCGAGTTCTATCAGGTGGAGGGTTATCACCTGTGCGAGCCGTCGCCGCAACGCACGCCGGTGCTGTTCCAGGCGGGCAGCTCCGACCGTGGACTGCTGTTTGCCGGGCGCCACGCCGAGTGCGTGTTCATCAGCGGGCAGAACAAGGCCTCGACCAAGATCCAGGTGGACAAGGTGCGCGCCAGCGCCGTGGAAGCCGGGCGCAACCCGGACGATATCAAGGTGTTCATGGGCCTGAACGTGATTGTCGGCGCCACCGAAGAAGCTGCGTGGGCCAAGCACGCCGAGTACCTGAGCTACGCCAGTGCGGAAGCCGGCGTGGCGCATTTCTCGGCATCCACGGCGATCGATTTTTCACAGTACGAAATCGACGAACCGATCCAGTACGTGAAGAGCAACGCCATCCAGTCCGCGACCAAGAACCTGCAAAACAATGACTGGACCCGGCGCAAGTTGCTTGAGCAGCACGCCCTGGGCGGGCGCTACATCACCCTGGTGGGTTCGCCGGCACAGGTGGCGGATGAACTTGAATCATGGATCAGCGAAACCGGCCTGGATGGCTTCAACCTGACGCGCATCGTCACCCCGGAAAGCTACGTCGACTTCATCGAACTGGTGGTGCCGGAGCTGCAGCGCCGGGGCTCGTACAAGACCGCGTATGAGACCGGGACGTTGCGGGAGAAAGTCTTCCACCACTCGGCGCACTTACCTGATCAACACACCGGCTCCACCTACCGCCACTGAACCAAAATGTGGGAGCGGGCTTGCTCGCGAAAGCGCTGTATCAGTCGCCGGATGCATTCACTGACACACCGCTTTCGCGAGCAAGCCCGCTCCCACAGTTGACCGAGTTGTTTGCACTCACACCTTATGACTGGAAATCCACTATGAAAAAAACATTGCTCAGCCACCCAGTCAAAGCACTGGCGCTCGCCCTCGGATTGTTCAGCTCGGCGGTATTCGCCGCTGACGCTCCCTTGAAAGTCGGCACCACCGCCGCCTTCGCCATTCCACTGGAGGCCGCCGTCGAAGAGGCCGGCAAACAGGGTTTGAAAGTCGAACTGGTGGAATTCACCGACTGGATCGCACCCAACGTCAGCCTGGCAGCCGGCGATATCGACGTGAACTACTTCCAGCACATCCCGTTTTTGGAAAACGCCAAGGCCGCTGCAGGCTTTGACCTGGTGCCGTACGCGCCGGGCATCATCAATAACGTCGGGCTGTATTCGAAGAAGTACAAAAGCATCAACGACCTGCCCCAGGGCGCCAGCGTGGCGATTGCCAACGACCCGATCAACAGTGGTCGCGGCCTGCAACTGCTGGCCAAGGCCGGCTTGATCACGCTCAAGCCGGGCGTGGGCTACAAGGCCACTGAAGAAGACATCGTCACCAACCCGAAGAAGATCAAGATCCTGCAAGTGGAGGCCGTGCAACTGGTGCGCGCTTATGACGACGCCGACCTGGTGCAGGGCTACCCGGCGTATATCCGCCTGTCCAAGACCTTCGATGCCGAGTCGGCGCTGCTGTTCGACGGCCTCGACCATCCGGAATACGTGATCCAGTTCGTGGTCCAGCCCAAGAGCAAAACCGACCCGCGGGTGATCAAGTTCGTCGACATCTACCAGCACTCGCCGGTGGTGCGCGCCGCGTTGGATAAATCCCTTGGCAAGCTCTACCAAGTGGGCTGGGAAGATAAAAAATGACCGCCGCCCACTCTCAACTGCGCGACCTGGGCCTGCCGCCCAGGGACGCCGAGCAGACAGAACTGCACCCGGACCTGAATCGCGCGCACGTGCGCTTTATCAACCTGGGCAAGACCTATGACGGCCAATCCGTGCCCGCCCTGCAAGGCATCGACCTGGCGATCCAGCGCGGCGAAGTCTTCGGCATCATCGGCCGCAGCGGCGCCGGCAAGTCGTCGCTGATCCGCACCATCAACCGCCTGGAACAACCGAGCAGCGGCCGGGTATTGATTGACCAGGTGGACATCGGCGACTTCGACGAAGACCGCCTGGTCGCCCTGCGCCGACGCATCGGCATGATCTTCCAGCACTTCAACCTGATGTCGGCCAAGACTGTGTGGCAGAACGTCGAACTGCCGTTGAAAGTCGCAGGCGTGCCCAAGGAGCAGCGCGAGAAGAAGGTGCGTGAACTGCTGGAATTGGTCGGCTTGCAGGATAAGCACAAGGCTTACCCGGCGCAGCTGTCCGGCGGGCAGAAACAGCGGGTGGGCATCGCCCGCTCACTGGTGCATGACCCACAGATTCTGTTGTGCGACGAAGCCACTTCAGCGCTCGACCCTGAGACCACGCAATCCATCCTCGGTCTGCTGCGGGAGATCAACAAACGCCTGGGCTTGACCATCGTGCTGATCACCCACGAAATGGCCGTGATTCGCGAAATCTGCGACCGCGTGGTGGTGCTGGAACACGGCCATGTGGTCGAGCAAGGCCCGGTGTGGGAAGTGTTCGGCAACCCGCAGCATGAGGTCAGTAAAACCCTGCTGGCGCCGCTGCAACATGGCCTGCCTGAAGAGTTGCAAAGCCGCCTGCAGGCCAATCCGACCTCAAAGGACGCCGCCGTGGTGCTGCGCTTGCAACTGACTGGCAGTGCCGAAGACGAACCCGATCTTGCTGCGTTATTCAGCGCCCTCGGCGGGCGCGTGCGCTTGCTGCAAGGCGGTGTGGAACGCATCCAGGGCCACGCCTTGGGGCAATTGCTGCTGGCGGTGAGCGGCTCGTCCCTGACCGCCGAAGAACTGCGCAGCCGCGCCGGGCGCTGGGCACAACAGGTGGAGGTGCTGGGCTATGTGGTTTGATCGTTTATTGCAGGGCGCCATCGACACACTGTTGATGGTCGGAGTGTCGTCGTTGATTGCATTGCTGGTGGGGATTCCGCTGGCGGTGTTCCTGGTGACCAGCGACAAGGGCGGCATCTATCAGGCGCCTGCCTTGAATCGGGTGCTGGGGGCGTTCGTTAACCTGTTCCGCTCGATCCCGTTTTTGATTTTGATGGTGGCGCTGATTCCGTTCACCCGGTTGATCGTCGGCACCACCTATGGCGTGTGGGCGGCGGTGGTGCCGTTGACCATCGCGGCCACGCCGTTTTTTGCGCGGATCGCCGAAGTCAGCTTGCGCGAAGTCGATCACGGCTTGATCGAAGCGGCGCAAGCCATGGGTTGCCGGCGCTGGCATATCGTCTGGCATGTGCTGCTGCCGGAGGCGCTGCCGGGGATTGTCGGCGGGTTCACGATTACCCTGGTGACGATGATCAACTCCTCGGCCATGGCCGGCGCAATTGGCGCCGGTGGGCTGGGGGATATTGCCTATCGCTATGGCTATCAGCGTTTTGACACGCAGATCATGCTCACCGTGATTGTGCTGCTGGTGATCCTGGTAGCCGTGATTCAGTTGGGCGGCGATCGGTTGGCCAGGGTTCTGAACAAGAGGTGAGGTATAGTCGGGCCATCTCAGCGCCCGGTATAACCTGCCATGAAACTCGCCCCCGACGACCTCGACCAGATCACCTCCACCACCCTTGGCCACTACAACAAAGTGGCCGAGGATTTTCGTGAAGGCACCCGCGATCACGATGTGAGCCAGAACATTGATGCGTTGCTGCGGCATATCCAGGGCGACGCACCGTTTACCGTGCTGGACTTCGGCTGCGGGCCGGGGCGGGATTTGCAGACGTTTACCCGCATGGGCCACATCGCAGTGGGGCTCGATGGTTCGGAGCGCTTTGCACAGATGGCCCGGGAAGACAGCGGCTGTGAAGTGCTGCAACAGGACTTCCTGAAGCTGGATTTGCCGGCCGGCCGTTTCGACGGGATCTTCGCCAATGCGGTGCTGTTTCATATTCCCAAGCAGGAACTGCCGCGCATTCTTGGGCAGTTGCATGGGGCGTTGAAGGTCGGTGGAGTGTTGTTCAGCTCAAACCCTCGGGGTGAAAACCAGGAGGGCTGGAATGGGCCGCGGTATGGCTCGTATCACGACTTGCAGGCCTGGCAGGAATTGCTGACGGCTGCGGGGTTTATGGAGTTGGAGCATTACTACCGGCCAGCGGGATTGCCTCGGGAACAACAGCCGTGGCTGGCAAGTGTGTGGCGCAAGCTGTAGGTCTTTGTTGTTTGGGCTTACGCCTTCGCGAGCAAGCCCGCTCCCACATTTTGGAATGCATTCCCCTGTGGGAGCGGGCTTGCTCGCGAAGGACTCACAGCCGCCACTCATCCACCTGATACACCACAGCCTGGGCGCCAGGTACAAAAGCCGTAATACGCCCCTCAGCAAAATTCGCCACCAACCGCGTCCCATCGGCAAACGTGGTCTGCTGCACCTGTTTATCTTCGGTCAGCCAGCGAAAATCCGTCATGGCCTGAGTCGCCAACCGCTCATGCAGCGGCCGGAAGAACGCGTCCTGGCGCTGAATCACCGGCAAGCGCTGCTTCACCGTCGCCGCACTCAGGTGATACAGCGGCGGCACGTTGTAGAGCAGTTGCGTCAGCTCGCTTTCGGCCCGCACGTTGCTCAGTTTCAGGCTGTCGAACAGCCAATGGTGGGTGGTGATCACCGAGCCATGGAACACCGCCTGATACAGCGGCAGGCGCATCGTCGGGTCAAAGTAGACCGTGCGAAACGGCTCTTTCAACGGCACCGACTTGAAGAACACCGCCGGCTGTTCCGGCGGGTACCAAGCCCCGACGTAATACGGCGACTGCCTGTCCTTGGTCATCTCACGATCACCCCAGCCCAGCACCGGCGTTTGCATGCCGTGGGCAAACAGGATGCCTCGGGCGGTGATCGCGTTGCCGTCCTCGGAACCTGCCGGCAACTTCAGCGCCGTATTGATCCAGCGGGCCGCATCGATATTGCCTTCGGCATTTTGTGCCTGGGTCATGCTCGCACCCGTGCGATAGCTGTCGAACAACATACTGGTGGCATAGGCGTCGAGGAACCAGGCGTTGAACCCGGACTTGGCCTGCACCGCCTTGATCCGCGCCTCCAGCAACGGCCGCACGCAGCGCGGGTCGGTGTAGTGGCCGGACTTCTGGAAGCCTGTCTTGAGCTGGCCGCCCTTCAACACGATCGCGCACTCGCCATAGGCCTTGCTGCCCAGGTGCGCGGTGGTCCAGTCGGGATTTTCAGTGGCCGACAGTGCCGTTTCATAAGAGTCGTAGGGCGCCATCAAGTAACCGGCGTCGACCCCGGTCTTCACCGCCTCAGGATGCCAGAGCCCGCCTTCCCAGCCTTCGCCCTGGGTCACCAGCAGGCGCTTGAGACCGGCGCCTTTCAGCGCGTTGGTGACGGACAAGGTGTTGCCCCAAGTCTCAGGCGTGGCGCTCAAGGCACCCGCAAAAGCCACGGCCAACTCGCGACGCAGCGCACCATAGCCATCAGCGAGTTGGGTCATATTCGGCTCGGTGGAGGGCTGCCAGCTTTGCCGGGCCTTTGTGTTGATCGCCGCGTTCAGGCCGCGCAGCAGGACAGCCTGCTCATACGGTTGCTTGACCTGCCGAACCTGCGCAGCCTCTTTGTCCAGCAAGCCATTCAATTCAGCCGCCAAGCCTTTGCCGCTGCGTAGCAGCTTGAGCAGTTGCGGCCAGTCGCGCACATCCCCCGGAGCCAGCAGATCATTGCCCCACAGGTAGATATGGCTGGCGCCCAGCAGCTTTTCAGCTTCAGGGGTTTGCCGCAACTTGTCCGCCAACGGTTCAAACAGCCCCTGCTCCACCAGCCACTGGTGATAACGCTTGGCGCCGGCCAGCGGGTCGCTTTCGCCCAGGTGCAACAGAACGGTCATCGGTGCCGCGGGGTCCAGCGTGGTGAATTCATGGAAGGCGGACAACGCCAGTCCTTTGCCGTCGGCCTGCCAGTGCAGACGGTTGTTGTAAGGATTGGTCATCAGCCAGTTGAGGGTAAACGCGCCGTGATCCACGCCCCACAGCGGCAAGCTGAGGTCCTGGGTGGTGTTGACGTCGCCCTGCTCCAGCAGGAAGTCCTGCCACACACCATTGCCCGCCGGCACGTAATGCCCTTCGGCCAGGGGCCAGATCAGGCCCTTGCCCATGGCGCTGGCGGGTTGGCGCAGGATCGCCAACTCACCGGCATCACGGGCGGTAATCGTCAGGGCAAGATCCCGTTGCTCGAGGGTGGCGCTCAGGCGATAGGCGCCATCGTCCCATTGCCAACTGGCCTGACGGGTGCTTTGGGAGAGCTGGTTGACCCTGTGCGCAGGGCCTCCGCTTGAAGCCTGCACGGCGGTCTTGTCGCTGGGGATAACGTGGATCGCAAGGGTCGCCGGGTCGATCTCAACCCGCCACAGGGCGTTCTCCAGCACCGTGCCGGCAAGGGCCACGGGCGACAGTAACAAGCTACAAACCAGCAGGAAACAACGCATGGGGCAGGCCTTGGCAAAGGATCAGGCCCGGAGGGTAAAACAATTGATCGGGTGCGAAGGGCAAAAAAATGTTTCAGGGAACATTCCCACGTCCGTGTAGGAATGTCACCGCTGTGGCTGTCAGGCTTGTTCTTTCTTCGGCTCGCGAATCTTGTACCAGGCCACATACAGCGCCGGCAGGAACAGCAGCGTCAGCAAGGTGGCGATGATGATCCCGCCGATCATCGCGTAGGCCATCGGGCCCCAGAACACTTCACGGGCGATAGGGATCATGCCCAGGCTGGCCGCTGCTGCGGTCAGCAGGATCGGCCGGCGCCGGTGTTCGGTGGCTTCCACCACCGCGTCCCACGGCGTGTAGCCGTCGCGCTCGTAGGCGTCGATCTGCGTCACCAGGATCACCGAGTTACGGATGATGATGCCGATCAGCGCAAGGATCCCCAGAATCGCCACAAAGCCCATGGGCGTGCCCGTGGGAATCAGCGCCAACACCACGCCAATCAGCCCCAGCGGCGCCACGCTGGCCACCAGGAACATCTTCTGCACGCTGTGCAGCTGGATCATCAGGAAGGTCGCCATCAGGAACAGCATCAACGGCACTACCTTGGCAATCGGGCCCTGGGCCTTGCCGCTTTCTTCCACGGTGCCGCCGGTGGCGACCTTGTAGCCCACCGGCAACCCAGCACTGAACTTGTCGATGTCCGGCTTGAGCTGTTTCACCAGGTCGGTCGGCTGCATGTCGTCGCGCACCGCCGCCTTGATGGTGATGGTCGGCTTGCGGTCGCGACGCCACACCAACGGCTGTTCAAGCTCATAGCGCACGGTGGCAAACGCCAGCAGCGGAATCGAGGTGCCGTTGGGCGTGACGATCTGCAGGTTCTGCAAGGTTTCCGGCGTACCGCGTTCGGCATCTTCGGCGCGGCCGACCACGTTGATCAGGTAGATATCGTCATGCACCTGGGTCACCGACGCACCGCTGACCACGCTGTTCATCAACTGCGCCACGTCTTCCGACGACAGCCCCAGTTGCCGCGCCTTGTCCTGGGCGATGTCCACCCGCAGGACTTTGCCAGGCTCGTTCCAGTCGTAGATGATCTCGCCCATGTGGGTATTTTTATCGAGCATGGTCGCCAGTTCGATCGCGTGTTTGCGCACCTGGTCGATGTCCTTGCCAGACACCCGGTACTGGATCGGACGCCCCACCGGCGGGCCCATTTCCAGTGGCTGCACAAAGCTGCCCACGCCGACAAAATCTTCCCGCAGGCGTTTTTGCAGGCGCGCAATCAAGGCGCCGCGCTCTTCCAGGCCCTTGCTGACGATCACCAGTTGCGCGTAGTACGGGTTCTCCAGTTGCTGGTCCAGCGGCAGGTAGAAACGGATCGCGCCCTGGCCGATGTAGGTGCTCCAGCGGGCGATGTCCGGGTCGTCCTTGATGATCGCCTCAAGACGGTCGACGGCCTTGCGGGTCTCGTTGATCGAGGCGTTTTGCGGCAGGTTGAGGTCGACGAGAATTTCCGGACGGTCCGAGGACGGGAAAAACTGGTTCTGCACAAACTGCATGGAAAACACCGACGCTACAAACAGCAGCACGGTAATGCCAATGGCCCACCAGCGGTTACGCATCGCCCACAGCATGCCGCCATTGAACGCCCGGCCCACACGGCCCGGCTCGGCATTGTGGGGTTTTACCTTGCTGCTGAGGATATGCACCCCGAGCACCGGCGCGAACAATACCGCGACCACCCACGACACCAGCATTGCCACGGCAATCACCGCGAACAGCGTGAAGGTGTACTCCCCCGCCGAACTGGCGTTGAGGCCAATCGGCACAAACCCGGCGACGGTCACCAGCGTGCCGGTCAACATCGGGAACGCGGTGGAGGTGTAGGCGAACGTCGCCGCCTGCTCCTTGGTCTCGCCTTTTTCCAGGCGCGTGATCATCATCTCCACGGTGATCATCGCGTCGTCCACCAACAGGCCGAGGGCGATGATCAACGCGCCCAGCGACACCCGCTGCATGGTGATGCCGCTGTACTCCATGAACACGAACACCAGCGCCAGCACCAGCGGGATCGAGCACGCCACCACCAACCCGGCACGCACGCCGAGGCTGATAAAGCTCACCACCAGCACGATGATCACCGCCTCGAACAACGCGCTGGTAAAGCCGCCAACGGCCTCCTCCACCACTTCGGCCTGGTCGGAAACCTTGTGCACGCCCACACCCACCGGCAGGTCGGCGGTCAGGTCGTCCATGCGTTTGTGCAGGGCCTTGCCGAAGTCCTGGATGTTGCCGCCCTTCTGCATGGCGATGGCCAAGCCGATGGCGGGTTTGCCGTTGAAGCGGAACATCGGCGTCGACGGGTCGACATAGCCACGGGTGATTTCCGCCACGTCGGCCAGCCGATAGAAACGGTCATTGAGCCGCAGGTTGACGTTGGCCAGGTCCTTCTCCGAGGCGAACTGCCCGGAGGTGCGCACCGAAATCCGCTCCGGCCCGGCCTCGATCACCCCAGCCGGGGTCACCGCGTTCTGCGATTGCAGGCTCTGCACCACCTGGCGCTGATCGATCCCCAGCGCTGCGAGTTTGCGGGTGGAGAAATTCAGGTAAATCACTTCGTCCTGCTGGCCGATCATCTCGACCTTGCCCAGCCCCGGTACCGAACGAATTTCGGCGCGCACCTGCTCCACGTAATCGCGCAGCTGGCGCATCGACAGGCCGTCGGCGGTAAATGCGTACACCGAGCCGAACACATCCCCGAACTCGTCGTTGAACGCCGGCCCCTGCAAGCCTTGGGGGAAGCTGCCGCGAATATCGTCGATCTTCTTGCGGACCTGGTACCAGATCTGCGGGATGTCCTTGGCGCTGGTGGTGTCCCGCAGGAACACGAACACCGTGGACTCGCCGGGCCGGGTGTAGCTCTTCACGTAGTCGAGGGAGTCCAGCTCTTCGAGTTTTTTCTCGATGCGGTCGGTGACCTGCTTGAGGGTTTCTTCCTGGGTCGCGCCCGGCCAGCGGGTCTGGATCACCATGGTCTTGATGGTGAACGACGGGTCTTCCTCGCGACCGAGGTTCATGTACGAGAACACGCCCATCAGCAGCGCGACGAACATCAGGTACCAGACGAAGGACTGATGCTTGAGGGCCCAGTCGGATAAGTTGAAGCTCCCTTTCATCGCGGGCTGTCCTCGTCGATTTTGACTTTTTGCCCGGGCTTCAGGCTGTTCACGCCGGCACTCACCACCCGCTCGCCGGGTTTGACGCCGGCGTTGAGCAAGGCGCTGTCGGCGTCGCGGCTGACGATGCTGACGTCACGGGGCTGTACGGTCTGGCTTTGGGTGTCGATCACCCAGATGCGGGTCTTGCCGTCGGCTTCCTGCAAGGCGCTGAGGGGCAGTTCGATACGCGGAGCGATGGCTGAACTCAGGGTCACGCTGATGGCGGTGCCAAGGCGGAACGCGGGCGGTGTTTCCGCCAGGGTCAGGCGGGCGCGACGGGTGCGCGTGGCGCTTTGGGCCTGGGGTTCGATCTCGCGCACGGTGGCGGTGGTGCTGACCGTGGGGTCCATCTGCCCGGCGACCAGGAACACCACATCCGGCGGCAGGCGCTCGGCGAGGCCGGCGGGCAAGTCGATGACGGCTTCCTTGATGTCCGGTCGTGCCAGGGTCACCACTTGCTGCCCGGCGCTGACCACCTGGCCGGCCTCGGCATTCCAGGCGGTGACGATGCCTGCATGGTCGGTGCGCAGTTCGGCGTAGTTGAGCTGGTCCTTGGCCTGGTTGACCGAGGCCCTGGCCTGATCCAGGGAAGCCTGGGTGGTTTTCAAGTCGGTCTGGGCGATGTCCAGTTGGGCCTGGGCGCCGACGCCACGGTTGAACAGTTCCTGCTGGCGGCGGGCATTGGCCTGGGCGTTGATCCACTGTGCCTGGACCCGGGCTAGGTCGCCCTGGGCGGCGCGCAACTGGTTCTGTTGATCGGTGGGGTCGAGCACGGCGAGCAACGCGCCCTGCTGCACTTCAGCGCCCACGTCGACCGCGCGCCGGGCGATACGGCCTGGCACACGGAAACCGAGATTGCTTTCGTAGCGGGCCTGGATCGTTCCGGCGAAGCGGCCGAGGTTTTCCTGGTCTTCGGCTTTCACTTCAATCGACAGCACCGGGCGCACCGGTTCCGGTGCCGGTTCTTCCTTGGAACACGCCATCAAGAGCAGGCTGGCGGCGAGAACACACGTCAACTGCTTCATGGCTGCACTCCCTGGGCCTGGGCCTGATCCGGCGGCTGGGCGATTTCCACGATCATGCCGGGGTGCAGCAATTGCCCGCCGGCCACCACGACTTTTTCGCCGCCCTTGAGGCCGTCGCTGATGATCACCTTGCCGGTGAGATAACGCGCGACCGTGACCTTGTGCAGTTGCGCCTTGCCGTCGTCGTCCACCAGCCAGACAGCCGGCGCACTGATGTCTTTGGTCAAGGCAGCCCACGGCAATTCGATGCTGGCCTTGGCCGGCCCGTTGGCGGTGGCGCTGACCACCGAGCCCAGTTGCATGCCCTTGGGCAGCGCGTCGAGGGCGATTTTGACTTGCACCGTGCCGGTATTGGCGGCAACGGCCGGGGTGACTTCGCGCACCTTGCCCACGGCGGTGATCTGCGGGTTTTCCAGCAGGCTGACGGTAATCGGCTTGTCCGGCGGCGGCTCCACCAGCAGCGATTCATAGACGTTGAACACCGCGTCGCGCTCGCCATCCCGGGCCAGGCTGAAAATCGGCACGGTGGCCTGCACCACCTGGCCCACCTCGGCCTGGCGGGCGGTGATGATGCCCGGCGCGTCGGCGACCAGCGAGGTGTAGCCCAACTGCTCGCGGGCATTGGCCAACTGCGCCTGGGCGGCGGTCAGCGCACTCTGGCTGCTGCGCAACGCGGCCTGGGCGGAGTCGTATTCGCTGCGGCTGGTGTAGCCCTTGGGCAAGAGTTTTTCCTGGCGCACAAACGCGGCGGCGGTCTGTTTGACCCGCGCCTGCTCGGCGACCACCTGGGCCTGGGCGGAGTCGACGTTGGTCTGCAAATCTTTCGGATCGAGCTTGGCCAGCACCTGCTTGGCGCTGACGCGGTCGCCGACATCCACCATGCGCTGGATGATCTTGCCGCCGACGCGGAACGACAGATCGGTCTGCACCCGGGCCTGGATATCGCCGGTCAAGGTCACGGCAGCGGCAAAGTCGGTGGACTTCACCGTCTGCACAAACACCCGGGAATGTTCCTTGGGTTCGGCTTTTTCCTGGCCGCAACCGCTCAGCAGCGCCAGCAGGCCAAGGCCGAGGATAAATGTGAGTTTGTGACCGCCCATGCAGGCTCCTTTTGCGTGATGCCGACGTGCCAGTGTCTATGCGACTGTGAGCTTAGAACAGGGTTCCTTATCTGCATGGAGAATCCCATACTCCAGGGGTTCCCAAACCGATAATTTTTCTCATGCTCAAGACCCTCGCGGTGGCCAATTACCGCTCGATCAACAAATTGGTGGTGCCGCTGGATCGGTTGAACCTGATTACCGGCCCCAATGGCAGCGGCAAGTCCAACCTGTACCGCGCCCTGCGGCTGCTGGCGGAGACGGCCCAGGGCGGCGTGATCAACGCACTGGCCCGCGAGGGTGGGCTGGATTCAACCTTCTGGGCCGGGCCGGAAAGCATCAGCCGGCGCATGCTCAGTGGTGAAGTGGCGGTGGAGCCCATCGTGCGCCAGGGCGCCAAGCGCTTGCGCTTGGGGTTTGCCGCAGAGGATTTCAGCTATGCGATTTCCCTGGGGTTGCCCGAGAAAACCTTGTCCTATTTTTCCCTGGACCCGGAGATCAAGAAAGAATGCATCTGGGCCGGGCATGTATTTCGCCCGGCGAGCCTGCTGGTGCAGCGCTCCGGCCCGATGGTACGTGCCCGCGATGGCCGCGCCTGGGATGTACTGGCCCAGCACACGCCGAACTACCACAGCCTGTTCGATCAGGTCGGCAGCCTGCGGGGTTCGCCGGAGGTATTGCTGCTGCGCGAAAGCATTCGCGGCTGGCGCTTTTATGATCATTTTCGCAGCGACGTCGACGCCCCGGTGCGCCAGCCGCAACTGGGCACGCGCACGCCGGTGCTGCATCACGACGGTCGGGATTTGGCAGCGGCGTTGCAGACCATTCGCGAGATTGGCGACCCGGACGCCTTGCAGCGGGCGATCAGCGATGCGTTTCCCGGCGCGCGGTTGAATATCGAGCCATTGCAGGGCGGCCGTTTTGCCATCGAGTTTTATCAGGAAGGGTTGCTGCGGCCGTTATCGGCGGCGGAGCTGTCGGACGGGACCTTGCGCTACTTGCTGCTGGTGGCGGCGCTGCTGACGCCGAGGCCACCGACGATGATGGTATTGAACGAACCGGAAACCAGCTTGCACCCGGATCTTTTGCCGGCGTTGGCGCGGCTGATCATTCAGGTGTCGCAGCAGTGTCAGGTGTGGGTGGTGTCCCATGCCAGCCGCTTGATTGCGGCGTTGCAGCAGGATGAAGGGTGTAATTCGATCGTGCTGGAGAAGGTGATGGGGCAGACGCAGGTGGTGGGGCAGCGGGTGCTGGATGAGCCGGCGTGGCATTGGCCCAGCTGATGATCGTTCCCACGCTCTGCGTGGGAACGCATCACGGGACGCTCCGCGTCCCAGCAGCAGACGCGGAGCGTCCAAGGCGGCATTCCCACGCGGAGCGTGGGAACGATCATTGACGGGTCAACCCTGCCACTTCCCGCCTTCAACAATCACACTCTCAGGCTTGGTGTCATCGCTCAGTTCCTTGCGAACATACTGGTCATACAGCTTGAGCAAATACTTCTCTTCGCCCAACTTCGCCAGCTCGGCATTCACCCAATCCCGCAATTCGATGTTGCCCTTCTTCACCGCCGGCGCAATCGGCGCTTCATCCCCCAGTTTCTGCTCCAGCACGCGATAGCCCGGGTTCTGCTTGGCCCAGCTGAACAACACCAGGTTGTCCTGGGCATAGGCATCACCACGGCCCGCCGACAACGCTTGCAGCGACTCGGAGTTTTTCTCGAACTTCAGCAGTTTCCAGTCCGGGTGGTTCTTGGTCAGCCAGATATCCGCGGTGGTGCCGGTGGTGACGATGGTGGTGCGGGTCGCCAGGTCGTCCAGGCTCTTCACCGAGCTGTCCTGCGGCACCAGGGCCTGCACCGCGACTTTCAGGTTCGGGTTGGTGAAGTCCACCGCTTCCTTGCGCTCCGGCGTCACCGTCATGTTGGCGAGGATCAGGTCGACCTTGTCGCTTTGCAGGAACGGAATGCGGCTCGCCGGCTCTACGGCGACGAATTCAACCTTGTTCTCGTCGCCTAGCAGGTCCTTGGCGAAACGGCGGCCGATGTCGGTATCGAAGCCGACATAGCGGCCGGACTCATCCACGAAACCAAACGGCGGCTTGTCGGTGAATACGCCGACGATCAGCTTGTCCCGCGCCTTGATCTTGTCGATGTAGCTCACTGCAGCGGGTGCCGGGGTGGCAGCGGCAGCCGTCTTGGCGGGCTCTTCGGACTTATTGCAGCCGGCCAGCAAAGCGAGGCCGAACAGGGGGAATAACAACTTGGCAGTTTTCATGACAGCTCCAGTTCCTTGGTTCTTTTGGGCAGTGTTGAAACGAAGGAGAACTTCTCCAGGAACTGCTGCGCGCGTGCGGTTTGCGGGTTCGTAAAGAATGCCTCGGGGGTGTTTTGTTCGAGGATGCGGCCGGCCTCCATGAACACCACGCGGTCGGCGACGGCGCGGGCGAAGGCCATTTCATGGGTGACGATCAGCAGGGTCATGCCGTCCCGGGCCAGGCCCTGGATCACTTCCAGTACTTCCTTGACCATCTCCGGGTCGAGGGCGGCGGTGACTTCGTCAAACAGCATGACCTGCGGGTTCATGCACAACGAGCGGACGATGGCGATGCGTTGCTGCTGGCCGCCCGACAGCTGGCGCGGGTAGGCGTCGCGTTTGTCGGAGAGGCCCACCCGTTCCAGCAGTTTTTCAGCCTGGGCCCGGGCTTCGCGGGGTTCGCGTTTTTGCACTTTCAGCGGGCCGAGCAGGAGGTTGTCGAGCACGCTCATGTGCGGGAACAGGTGATAACTCTGGAACACCATGCCCACGTCCTGGCGCACCTGGCGCCAGTCGGTGGCCTTGTCCAGCAGCTCCTTGCCCGCAAAACGCAGGCTACCGCTGTGGGCCACTTCCAGGCCATTGAGGCACCGCAGCAAGGTGCTTTTGCCGCAACCGCTGGGGCCGAGGATCACCACCACTTCGCCGCTTTGCACACTCAGGTCGATGCCGTCGAGCACCTGCTGGTCGCCGAAAAACTTGTTGAATCCCTGGAACTCGATCAATGCGCTCATGCTTGGGCCCAGCGCCGTTCCAGCACCTTGGAGGCGGCCGACAACGGGTAGCAGATAAAGAAGAAAAACAGGAACAGCGCGCCGTAGATCAACACCGACTCGTAGGTGCGCTCGATGATTTGCTGGCCGACCTTGATCACGTCCACCACACCGATCAGCACCGCCAGGGAGCTGGTCTTGATGATGCGGGTGTAGACGTTGATGGTCGGCGGGGTCATGCGTTTCAGGGCCTGGGGCAACAGCACGTAGCCGTACAGTTGCGGGTCCGACAGGCCAATCGACAGGCCGGCTTCACGCTGGCCACGGGGCAACGAATGCAACGCACCGCGCACCACTTCGCCGACTTCACTGGCGCCCCACAGCGACAACACCAGCACGGCGCACCAGAAGCTCGGAATGCTCAGGCCAAAGAAAATCGGCAGGCCGAAGAACAGCAAGTACAACCACACCAACACCGGAATGGCACGGAACAGCTCCAGGTAAATCCGCAGCACCAGGTTGATCGCTTTCGAATTCAACGTGCGCAGTACGCCATACACCACGCCGCCGACGGTGCTGAAGGCGATGCTCAAGAACGAGATCGACAGGGTTTGCGCCGCGCCCTTGCCCAGTTGCGGCAAGGACACCCAGAGTAATTCAAGACCCGAACTGGCCATGCTGGAGCCTCCTTTCAAGGCGGCTGAGCAGCAGCGACAGCGGCAGGAATAACAGCACGCAGATCAACGTGAGCACCGCGAGCATTTCGTAGGTTTTGTAGTAGAGGGCGATATAGCTTTTGGTGGTGTAGAGAATCTCCGGCACCGCCACCGCCGACACGATCGTGGTTTCCTTGAGCAGGAAAATAAAGTTCGCAAACAGCGCCGGCAGGCTGAGGATCCCGGCCTGGGGCAGGATCACATGGCGCAGCAGTTGCCAGTGGGACAGCCCGATGGACTTGCCCGATTCGATCTGTGCCAGCGGTACCGCCTCGACACCGGCGCGCAACACTTCCGTGAGGTAGGCGCCGCCGAGAAAGGTCATGGTGATGATTGCCGCCCAGAACCCGGAGATATTCAGCCCCAGGGCCGGCAACGCGAAATAGACGAAAAACAGTTGGATCAGCAGCGGTGTGTTGCGCGCCAACTCCACGTACAGCGCCACCAGGCGCCACACGTAGGGCGTGCGAAACACCAGCAGCGCGGCGTTGATCAAGGCCACCAGCATGGAGGTGCCAATGGCGATCAGGCCGACTTGCAGGGTAACGCCCACGGCCTTGAGAAACGCTGGCAGCGTGCTGAGGATAAATGCGTAATCGAAGGTCATCTGAAATCCCTGACGCCGCAGGGGTAAAGCGGCGTTGGTGCGGTCCGGTCCAGCGTGGGTAACGCCGGGTAGCGCCGACTTTAAAGGTATAAAAAGCAAAATTTAAATACCGAAATAGCATATTGATATCACCCAAATAGATAACCTGCGGATTCGCGGTGCAGATGGATGACAGCTACTGTTCCCGGGGAAGTAGGAAGGGTCTTTTTATCGGAGCTGCACTTCAGGGATAGGCGGTACGTGGCCAGACTGACGGCCAACCAACAGGCGAGGGAATGAGCGATGAACGAGGCAAAACCGATTGATCCGCAGGAACTGGTGAAGTGGCTGGTGGCGTTACGCAGGGCCATTAACAGTCGAAATATCTGAGCTGACACAGTCCCAAATGTGGGAGCGGGCTT
>NZ_JACARS010000264.1:0-399 GCF_013386485.1 Pseudomonas sp. P7758
CTGTTGCTGTGGGCTACCGGCGGTATGGGTGTGGCGGTACGGCTGGGCGCGCAGGTGCTGGGCAAGGTCAGGTCCGAGCGGGCACGGGAGTGGTTGGAACAGATTGCCAAGTTGGGCGGTACGGCCCCGCTGGATAGGCATGCGGAGGTGCTTAAGCCGTTATCGCTTCAGAGTCATGCAGTGCCGGTCAAGGCTGCGGCGGTGCCGTTGAAGGCTGGCGTGGACGAGATATCCAACCCGGCACCGATGGTGCGGGAGCCGAAGACGGCGCGCACGGCGTTGGTGAAGCAGGAGCCTGTGGATGATGCGCCGGCTTCGGCGAAAAACCCCCATGGGGATGCGTCGGCTTGTTCGGCGAGCACCTGTACGACTGGCTGCCCGGTATCGATGGTTACTGGT
>NZ_JACARS010000265.1:0-1433 GCF_013386485.1 Pseudomonas sp. P7758
GGATGTGCTGGTGCAGCATCTGGTGAGCATGGCGCTGGGCGGCGGCTTTGTGCCGGATGAGCTGCTGGCGGAGGTGCGCACCGCGTGGGCCTATCGTGACCTGAGCGCAGCAGATTGGGCCTGGGCCCTGGGTTTCGTGCGCCATGGTGGCCTGTCACTGACGGCCTACCCGGATTACCGCCGGGTCGAGCCGGACGAACACGGCATCTGGCGCGTCCCCGACGCACGCCTGGCGCGGCGCCATCGCATGAGCGTGGGTACGATCGTCAGCGACGCCAGCATCCAGCTGAAATTCTGGAGCAAAGGCGGCGGTGGCAAGACCCTGGGCAGTGTCGAGGAAGGCTTTATTGCACGACTGAAGCCAGGGGATGGTTTCCTGTTCGCCGGCCGCTTGCTGGAGTTGGTACGGGTGGAAAACATGACTGCTTATGTGAAGCGCAGCACCGCGAAAAAGGCTGCCGTGCCACGCTGGAACGGCGGGCGCATGCCTCTTTCCAACGAGCTGGCCCAGGCGGTGGTCGAGCGCTTTGATGCGGCTGCCCACGGTCACTATCTCGGCCCGGAGATGCAAGCGGTGCAACCCTTGCTGGAAACCCAGCTGCGCTGGTCCGGGCTGCCGACCCGCGATCACTTGCTGGCCGAGGCCCTCAAGTCCCGGGAGGGCTGGCATCTGTTCCTGTATCCGTTTGCCGGGCGCCAGGTGCATCTGGGGCTGGCGAGCCTGCTGGCCTGGCGCGTCAGCCGGCGGCAGGCGGTGACGTTCTCGATTGCGGTCAATGACTATGGGCTGGAACTGCTGAGTGCCACCGAAGTGGATTGGCCTGAGTTATTGGGCGGCGAACTGCTGAGCGCGGATCATCTGCTGGATGACGTGGTAGCCAGCCTGAATGCCGGTGAGCTGGCCCTGCGACGTTTTCGCGAGATCGCGCGGATCGCCGGGCTGGTGTTCGCAGGCTATCCGGGCGCGCCGAAAAGTACGCGTCAGGTCCAGGCTTCCAGCGGTTTGTTCTTTGAGGTATTCAAGCAATATGACCCGCAGAACCTGCTGCTGACCCAGGCCGGGGAAGAAGTCCTGCGGGATGAGCTGGATATTCGTCGCCTGGAAGAGACCTTGCGCCACCTGTCTGGGTTGAAGCTGGACCTGCATCGCATCAAACGGCCTACGCCGTTGGCCTTTCCGCTGCTGGTGGAACGTTTTCGGGAAAGCCTGAGCTCGGAAAAACTCTCGGAGCGGATTGCGCGGATGGTCAAGGATCTGGAAAAAGTCGCCGATAACGGGAAGCCCTGATGCCCGCTCATTACCCGATACATCTGGCGGAAGAAGCGCTGTGGTTGCTCGCGGACAAGGCGGTGTACTGGCCTGCGAGAAAGTGCCTGCTGATCGCCGACGCGCATTTTGGCAAGGCGTCGGCCTATCGCAGCCTGGGCCAGCC
>NZ_JACARS010000266.1:0-332 GCF_013386485.1 Pseudomonas sp. P7758
TGCTGGCCGACATGCAAACCCGGCTGAATGCGGCGCGCCTGCTGATCCTGCATGCCGCCCGATTGCGCAGTGCGGGCAAGCCATGCCTGTCGGAGGCCTCCCAGGCCAAGCTGTTTGCCTCGGAAATGGCCGAGAAGGTGTGCTCTTCAGCCATGCAGATTCATGGGGGTTATGGCTATCTGGAGGACTACCCGGTGGAGCGTTACTACCGGGATGCGCGGATTACCCAGATTTACGAGGGCACTAGCGAGATTCAGCGGATGGTGATTGCCAGAGAATTGAAAAACTACCAGCTGTAACAGGTATTTCGCATAACCAATGTGGGAGCGGGC
>NZ_JACARS010000267.1:0-562 GCF_013386485.1 Pseudomonas sp. P7758
ATTCTGCTCTTCAACACTCACACACACCAAACAGCGCCCCCCCATTGGCCAAACCAGTCAACCAAGTTGAAAGCTTTGACCATTGCCCCCCCACCGCTCTAGAGCGACTATTTCACCGGTCTACGTACCCATCCTGAAAATAAAAAACACACAGGGATTTGAAGCGATGCGTGATTACTCGGCTGCCACCACCCAGTTCAACTACCAACACACCGTCGACGCTGCCTTGTCGGGCAACCTGCAGGCCCTCAACGCCTGCGTCGAATGCTGCGACCGCCACGCATTACCTGGCCGCATCGCACTGTTCTGGGAGGGCAAGGACGGCCGCAGCGCCACGTCCACCTTCACCCAACTGCAAGACCAGGCCGCACGCTTCGCCAACTTCCTCCTGGCCCAGGGCGTCAATCGCGGCGACAAGGTGGCAGGGCTCCTGCCACGCACCGCCGAGCTGCTGGTGGTCGTCCTCGCCACCTGGCGCATCGGCGCGGTCTATCAGCCGCTGTTCACCGCCTTCGGCCCCAAGGCCATCGAACACCGCCTGAACAGCTCCGGCGCCGCGCTG
>NZ_JACARS010000268.1:0-315 GCF_013386485.1 Pseudomonas sp. P7758
GATGCTGCACCAGCACATCCAACGGCTTGTGAGGCGACTGGCGCGCTTCTATGCGCCGTTCAGCGATGGCGTCCTGCGCGGCAGCGGCTTCCACCATTTCCAGGCTGTGGGTTGGCACCAGCGTGACCCGCGAAGGCCGGCCCGGTGCGTGGCCGGAGCGCCCTGCGCGCTGCATCAGCCGGGCTACGCCCTTGGCCGAGCCAATCTGCAGTACCCGTTCCACCGGCAGGAAATCTACCCCCAGGTCCAGGCTCGACGTACACACCACGGCCTTCAGTTGCCCCTCCTTCAGGGCTCGCTCCACCCAGTCCCGGG
>NZ_JACARS010000269.1:0-730 GCF_013386485.1 Pseudomonas sp. P7758
GCCTGGCAGATCAGCCCGGATGACGCCTTGGCCGCCTGGCTGTGGAGTTGGCTGGAAAACCAATTGGCGGTGCTGATGAAGACGCTGCCTCTGGGCCAACAAGCCGCCCAGCGCCTGACCAGCGAACTGCTGCCGCTGCTGCAACAAGCCCAGCAGGACGCCAGCCAGCTTGACCCCAATCACTACGGCAGCGCCGCGTTTGGCCTGTCCCTGGCGTGCATGGCCCATGAGCGCCAGTACAGCCGCCTGTTCCGTTCCTAGGGCACTTTATCTTGGAGAATCACATGAACACCCAACCCCTGCGCGTCGGCATCGGCGGCCCGGTCGGCTCCGGCAAGACCGCCCTGACCCTGGCCCTGTGCCTGGCCCTGCGTGATCGCTACAACCTGGCGGTGGTCACCAACGATATCTACACCCGCGAAGACGCCGACTTCCTGGTGCGCAACCAGGCCCTGGCGCCCGAGCGCATCATCGGTGTGGAAACCGGCGGCTGCCCCCACACCGCGATTCGCGAAGACGCCTCCATCAACCTCGAAGCGGTAGACCAACTGAACCGGCGCTTTCCCGGCCTGGACCTGATCCTGGTGGAATCCGGCGGCGACAACCTGTCGGCTACCTTCAGCCCGGAACTGTCGGACCTGACCATCTACGTGATCGATGTGTCGGCCGGTGACAAGCTGCCGCGCAAAGGCGGGCCGGGGATCTGCAAATCCGACCTGCTGGTGATCAA
>NZ_JACARS010000270.1:0-910 GCF_013386485.1 Pseudomonas sp. P7758
GTCTCTGAATTACCCCCCCAGAGCCCCAAGCATGGTCAAATCCCCCAACTTCGCCAAAGACTGGTTCACCGCCAAGGGCTGGAAACCGTTCGCCTTCCAAAAAGACGTATGGCACGCAGTCAAGGAAGGCCAGTCGGGACTGCTCCACGCCAGCACCGGCGCCGGGAAAACCTACGCCCTGTGGTTCGCCGCCCTCAACCGCTTCGCCATCACCGAAACCACGCCCCGCAAACGCAAAGCCCCCGCCGAACCGCTCGCCGTCCTGTGGATCACCCCAATGCGCGCCCTGGCCGCCGACACCGCCCGCGCCCTTGAGGCCCCGCTCGAATCACTGAAAATCCCCTGGACCGTCGGCCTGCGCACCGGCGACACCAGCAGCAGCGAACGCGCCCGCCAAACCCGCCGTCTGCCCACCACCCTGATCACCACCCCGGAAAGCCTCACGCTGATGCTCGCCCGCGCCGACAGCCAGGCCAGCCTGTCGCACCTGCGCATGGTGGTAGTGGACGAATGGCACGAACTGATCGGCAACAAACGCGGCGTGCAATTGCAACTGGCCCTCGCCCGCATTCGGCAATGGCACCCCGAGCTGATTGTGTGGGGCATTTCCGCAACCCTGGGTAATCAGGCCCACGCGTTGGAGGTGTTGATCCCACAAGGCGGCGGGATCAACGTCCAAGGCCAAACCACCAAACAGTTGCGAGTAGACACCCTGTTGCCACCGGTTATCGAGCGCTTTCCGTGGGCCGGCCATATCGGCCTGAAAATGCTCCCGCAAGTGGTGGCCGAAGTCGATGCCAGCAGCAGTTGCCTGGTGTTTACCAACACACGGGCACAATCGGAAATCTGGTACCAGGCCCTGCTCGACGCGCGCCCCGACTGGGCCGGAGTGATTGCCCTGCACCACGGC
>NZ_JACARS010000003.1:0-38630 GCF_013386485.1 Pseudomonas sp. P7758
GGCTGCGCAGCAGCCCCAATTCAGGCACCGCGTTTTCGCCAGGTAAAATGGGGTGACCGGTTTTGGGGGCGCTTCGCACCCCAGCGGGAGCAAGCTCCCTCGCCACAGGGCACGGGCTGCTTATCCTCTCGCCACCGCCAACCGATGCAACGTGATCTTGCGCACCTCCTGCTTGCTCACCTCGATGTGAGTCTTGAGCAGTTGCTGCGCCAGATCGCGGTGCCGTGCCGAGATCGCATCGAGGATGCTTGCGTGTTCCTCATAGGTCGCTGCGATACGTGATTGCTGAGTGAAATCCAGCCGCCGAATGATGCGGATTTTCTCGGTTATCTCGTAATGCATGCGCGCCATTTCAGCGTTGCCCGTGGCCTGCACCAACCCGCAGTGGAACTCCTCATCCAGCGCGCAGACGACCTGTGCGTCATCCAGCCGGGCACTTTCGTCCACCCGCCAGATCGCTTCAAGCCGTTCAAGCCCCTGCTCCGCCATGCCACACAAGCGGCTGACGGCGGCCAACTCCAGCACGATTCTTACGTCGTAAAGCTCTTCGAAATAGTTGAAGTCGAACGGCCGCACCTGCCAGCCACTCCTGAAAAACACCTCCAGGTACCCTTCCCGCTCCAGCCGATACAGCGCCTGGCGCACCGGCGTACGGCTGGCCTGCATGCGCTCGGCCACGTCGCCTTCGCTGAAGCGGTCACCCGGCAACAAACGAAAGTCGAAGATGTCGTCCTTCAACTGCTGGTAAACCCGTTCCGCCAGGCTGTCCGGCCGTTCGCTGGGCTTTCTCATGGTCGAGAGCTGCATGGCTATTTCCTGCTCGCCATGTAGGCGCGCCAGCCGCCGAATTCGGTGATGTCAGTAGCGCCTGCCAGGGCCCAGGGCTCGCAGATAAACCCCTTTACGCTGCGCCCATCCGCCAGGGTCAGGTTGCCGATGCCCAGCGGCGCAGGGATCTCGGCGACGAACTCACCAAAGCGGGCGACAGGCATGTCCCACAGCTCGACGATGATCGAGCGGCCCGAGTCATCCCTGGCCAGCCCCGGCTTGGGCGGAACCGTGCCCGGCAGTGCATGCAGGCGGTAGTTGCCCGCTGTCAGGGTTTGCTCCACCAGCACGGCGTTGCGGCTGGTCAGCTGGAAGTTCAGCGGCATCCCGGTGAGATGCGCCCCAACCACCGCCACCCGCACGCTGCCGGGCGCCTGCCCCGCCGGTGCCGGTTGCGGCAGATTGCGTTGGGTAGCGCCCAGCGGAAGATCAAGGCCGGCCTGCCAACGCTTGCCCAGATGCGCCAGGGCGGCGTCGTGCCAGGCCGGCGCGATAAGGGTGATGCCGCACGGCAGGCCGTCGCTGCGCAGCCCGGCGGGCACGGCCAGTGCCGAGAGGTCGGCCAGGTTGGTGAAGTTGGTGTAGAAGCCAAACTGCGAGTTGTAGAGCACCGGCTCCACGGCCATTTCCGCCAGGGTGCGGATCGTCGGCGATGTCGGCACCAGCAAGGCGTCGAAACCGGCCAGGGTGTCGTTGATGCGGCGGCTCAGTTCGGCGCGCAGGTATTCGGCTTTATAGGCATCGCAGGCGCTGTACGTGTGGCCGTTTTCCACAATGCCACGCACCACCGGGTTGATCGCTTCGGCGTTGCTGGCGAGCATGCCTTCCAGTGCCACCGTGCGCTCCGCAACCCAGGAGCCGTAATAGAGCTGCTCGGCGAGTTGCTGAAACGGGCTGAAATCCACCGCCGTGATTTCGGCGCCGAGGGACTGGAACCTGAGCAGCGCCTGTTCAAATACGGCCTGGTTCTGCGCGTCGCCAAAAAACTCCAGGCTGGCCGGAACCGCCAGCTTGATTGTGGCGCCGACCGCTACGGGAGCAGTGTTGGGATTGACGCGTGAATAGGCGTCGCTGGCGTCGTAAGCAGCAGCGAGGCCCGCAACCGTCTCGGCATCTTCAACCGTCAGCGCAAATACCGAAATACAGTCCACGGTACGACAGGCCGGCACCAGTCCGGTGTTGGACAAGCGCCCCTTGGTCGGCTTCAACCCGACAATATTGTTGAAGCCCGCCGGCACCCGCCCGGAACCGGCGGTGTCGGTGCCCAGGGAAAACGCCACCAGCCCGCGGGCAACCACCGAGGCCGAACCCGAGCTGGAACCGCCGCTGACATAGTCCGGGTTAAAACTGTTGCCCACCGCGCCGTAGGGCGAGCGTGTACCCACCAGGCCGGTAGCGAACTGATCGAGGTTGGTCTTGCCCATCAGGATCGCCCCGGCCGCCCGCAACCGCGCCACCACCGAGGCATCCGCCGCGGCGGTATAGGCAAACTCAGGACACGCCGCCGTGGTTTCCCAACCCGCCGCATCGATGTTGTCCTTGATGGCAAACGGCACGCCATACAACGGCAACTGGTCGATATCGCCGTCGACCGCCGCAAGCCGCTCGGCCAACTGCGCCAACTGGTCACTCAATTGCTGCGGTTGCACCCGGCTGATCCAGGCGTTGTCCTCGGCGGGAAACGTGCTCGCCAGGGTCAACAGGATGTCGGGAGTCAGCGCCTGGGTGCGGTAGGCAGCTTGCCATTCACCCAGGGTCCAGCCGAGTTGTTCGTTGCGCATTGAGGATTCCATCTTGTATCCAAGTTTGGATTTCTTTTAGCAATCCCTGGGCCAATCAGCTGCAAGCCAATGAATACGTGAGGTTGACAGAAAACCCACCGATGGATCGCCTCCAGCCGTGCTCCGTCATGAAGCAGCAATGCGCCAAAAAAAGACATTCTGGCGGCCGCGCGGTTGCGAGCGGCCCGATACCGGCCTATGTTCGAAACCATGTTGTAAACGCTGCTGTCCATCCCATACGCCCTTTCCGTAGCCAGGTGACGACATGCCCACCGCTTCCCGCCCCGCCGTGCTCGAACTGATTGGCAATACCCCGCTGGTGCGGGTCAGCCGCTTCGATACCGGCCCGTGCACGCTGTTCCTCAAGCTTGAATCCCAGAACCCCGGCGGCTCCATCAAGGACCGCATTGGCCTGGCCATGATCGACGCCGCCGAGCGGGATGGCCGCCTGCGCCCCGGCGGCACCATCATCGAAGCCACCGCCGGCAATACCGGCCTCGGCCTGGCCCTGGTGGGACGCGCCAAAGGCTACCGGGTGGTGCTGGTGGTGCCGGACAAGATGTCCACCGAGAAAGTCTTGCACCTGAAAGCCATGGGCGCCGAGGTGCACATCACCCGCTCGGATGTCGGCAAGGGCCATCCCGAGTATTACCAGGATGTGGCGGCGCGACTGGCCAAGGACATTCCCGGTTCGTTCTTCGCCGACCAGTTCAACAACCCGGCCAACCCCCTGGCCCATGAGACCAGCACCGCCCCGGAAATCTGGGCCCAGACCCAACATGACCTGGATGCCATCGTGGTTGGCGTCGGCTCGGCCGGCACCCTCACCGGCCTGACGCGCTTCTTCAAACGCGTGCAACCTGACCTGGCCATGGTGCTGGCCGACCCGGTCGGCTCGGTGATGGCCGAGTACAGCCGCAGTGGCACCATGACCGAACCCGGCTCGTGGGCCGTGGAAGGTATCGGCGAAGACTTCATCCCCTCGATCGCCGACCTCTCCAGCGTGCGCCACGCCTATTCCATCAGCGACGAAGAAAGCTTCGACCACGCCCGCCAACTGCTGCGGGCCGAAGGCATTCTCGGTGGCTCCTCCACCGGCACCCTGCTGGCCGCCGCCCTGCGTTATTGCCGCGAACAGACCGAGCCCAAGCGCGTGGTCACCTTCGTCTGCGACACCGGCACGCGCTACCTGTCGAAGGTCTACAACGACCAATGGATGAACGACGCCGGCCTGCTGCAATACAAACACTACGGCGACCTGCGCGACCTGATCGCCCGTCGTTTCGAGGACGGCCGGGTGATCAGCGTCGGCCCCGACGACAGCCTGCTCACCGCCTTCCAGCGCATGCGCCTGGCCGACGTCTCACAGCTGCCGGTGCTGGTGGACGGCAAGCAACTGGTGGGGGTGCTCGACGAGTCGGATGTATTGCTCGGCCTGCATCAGAACGCCGCGCACTTTTCCATGACCGTGGGCAGCGCCATGACCAACGCCCTTCACACCCTCGCACCCAGCGCCAGCCTTGCGCAATTGCAGGCCGAACTGGATCGCGGGCTGGTGGCAATCATTGCCGACGCCTCGGGCTTTCACGGCCTGATCACCCGCGTCGACCTGCTCAATCACCTACGGAGATCCCTTGCATGACCCAGCACGATAAAAGCGCCTTCGCCACCCGCGTGATCCATGCCGGGCAATCCCCGGACCCGACCACCGGGGCGCTGATGCCGCCGATCTACGCCAACTCCACCTACCTGCAAGACAGCCCCGGCGTTCACAAGGGCTTTGACTACGGGCGCTCCCACAACCCGACGCGCTTCGCCCTGGAACGCTGCGTGGCCGACCTGGAAGGCGGCACCCAGGCGTTCGCGTTCGCCTCCGGGCTGGCGGCGATTTCCACCGTGCTGGAACTGCTCGACGCCGGTTCCCACGTGGTTTCCGGCAATGACTTGTACGGCGGCACCTTCCGCCTGTTCGACAAAGTGCGCCAGCGCAGCGCCGGCCATCGCTTCAGCTTCGTCGACCTGACCGACCTGTCGGCCTTCGAAGCCGCGCTGCAGGACGACACGCGGATGGTCTGGGTCGAAACCCCGAGCAACCCGCTGCTGAGCCTGACCGATCTCAGTGCCATCTCCCGCATCTGCAAGGCCCGCGGCATCATCTGCGTGGCCGACAACACCTTCGCCAGCCCCTGGATCCAGCGCCCGCTGGAGCTGGGTTTCGACATCGTGGTGCACTCCACCACCAAGTACCTCAACGGCCACTCCGATGTGATCGGCGGCATTGCGGTGGTGGGCCAGAATCCTGAACTGGCCGAGCGCCTGGGCTTCCTGCAAAACTCCGTGGGCGCGATTGCCGGGCCGTTCGACGCATTCCTGACCTTGCGCGGGGTGAAGACCCTGGCGCTGCGCATGGAGCGCCATTGCAGCAATGCGCTGGAACTGGCGACGTGGCTGGAGCAACAGCCGCAAGTGGCGCGGGTTTATTACCCAGGCCTGGCATCACACCCGCAGCATGAGCTGGCACGCCGGCAGATGCGCGGGTTTGGCGGGATGATTTCGGTGGACCTGAAAAGCGACCTGGCAGGAGCGACACGCTTCCTGGAAAACGTGAAGATCTTTGCGTTGGCTGAAAGCCTGGGGGGCGTTGAAAGTCTGATCGAGCACCCGGCGATCATGACCCATGCGAGCATCCCGGCAGCGACCCGGGCGCAGTTGGGGATTGGTGATGGGTTGGTGCGGTTGTCGGTGGGGGTTGAGGATGTGGAAGACCTGCGGGCGGATCTGGCGCAGGCGTTGGCAAAAATCTAACGCGCAATCTGCCGGAGCGAGCATGCCCGCTCCGGCAACACCTTAAATAGCGTAATTGACCTCAACCATTCGCCCGGTCTTGATGGACTCCAGCGCACAGTCCGCCAAGTGCAACGCATACAGCCCATCGCGCATGTTGGTGGGCAGCGCGCGCCCCGCGCTCAGTGCCTGGATAAACTGCCCCAACTCATTGCGGTAGGCATCCGCATAACGCTCCAGGAAGAAATGCTGCAACGGCTCCAACGCCTCGGTGTGCTCGTGGTTCCAATGGCGCAAGGTGCTGGGGCGATGGTTATCCGTGAGCAGCACCCCCTTGGCCCCGGATACCTCAAGTCGCTGGTCATACCCGTAGACCGCCTCCCGACAGCAGTTGATATGGCACTGTTTCCCGGATGCGGTGCGCAGCAGCACCATCACGCTGTCGAAGTCGTCAATCTGCGCCAGGCTCGGATCTACCAGCCGGCTGGCTATCGCGCCGACTTCAATGGGCTCTTCACCCAGCAGGTGCCGCGCCATGTCGAAGTCATGAATGGTCATGTCCTGCAGGATGCCGCCGGAATGTGCCAGGTAATCCCGTGGCGCCAACCCCGGGTCGCGGCTGGTGATGATCACCTGCCGCACAGCACCAATTTGCCCCGCGTCGATGGCCTGGCGCAGGCGCAGCGTGTCGGGATCGAAGCGGCGGTTGAAGCCCAGCATGACTTTGCCGCCCTCGCGCTCCACAGCTTGCGCCGCCGCCCGCGCCTTGGCGAAATCCAGGTCAATGGGCTTCTCGCACAGCACGGCCTTGCCCTGGGACACGGCCGCCAGCAGCAAATCGATATGAGTGTCGGTGGGTGTGCCAATCACCACCGCGTCGATATCGTCCCGACTTAGCACTGCTGCGCAGTCATAGGCCGCCTCGCAACCCAGCTGCGCAGCCAAGCCATCGACGCCCTCCCGCCAGGGGTCGGCGACCACCACCAGAGTGGCATCAGGATGGGCCGCGACATTGGCCGCGTGAATGTTGGCGATGCGCCCTGCACCAAGGACAGCGATACGTAGCATGGTCGAACTCCTGGGATTGTTATTGGGTGTGGAGATTCAGTCCGGCAGGTTGAACGGTGTGACGATCTGTACCTGTGACGGCGCAATCGGCCCAGCCTTCCACAGCCGATGAAATTGCAGGATGTGCAGAAACACATGGCGCGCATCGATCTGCAGGTTGTGATCGATAATCGCGGCGACTTTTTCTTCAGCCAACAGCTGGCGATTCTCTTCGTCGAGGTCGTGAGCAATAAACACGTCCAACGGGCGATCCAGAGCCGCGAAGGCGTCGACAATTGCGCGGTTGCCACCGCCGACGCTGTACACCGCCTTCAGTTCCGGATGCTGCTTCAACGCATCGGTGACCCGGGCAAACGTTCGGTCATACACGCCGTACCCACCGCTGATATCCAGTACCCGCAGGTGCGTCGCACGGCCGCGCAGCCACATGCGAAAACCCATTTCGCGTTCTTCCTCGCCCCGGAACAATTCACTGCCAATCACCACCGCCACTTCCTGGGGTTGGGGTGACAGCCAGCGGGATAGGAGGTACGCGGCGGTTTGTCCGGCGGTGCGGTTATCCATGCCTACGTAGCCGATGCGCTCGCTGTGGGGCAGATCGGTGACCAGGGTCACCACCGGAATACCTGCGGCCGCCAGGTGCTTGACCGCCAGATTCACCGCCGGCTCGTCCGCGGCCTTGAGCACCACACCCTGGCTGCCGGTCTCGAGGCAGCGCAGCAATTGGTCGTGCATCGCCTGAGGCTCGATCTCTTCGAACACATGAAACCGCGGGGCGATACGAAACGGTGCCAGGCTGCCCAGTTGGGCGGTGATGGCGGCCTGCACCGCCGCACTGAAGCGCTTGGGCGTGTGCATGATCACATCGACATGAAAGGTACGGCCTACTGCCAGGCCATTTTTTTCCTGGGATTCCAGCTCATCCAGAGCCTGTTCGATACGCCGCCGGGTTTGGGCGTGCACGCTGCCGCGCTCATGCAAGACGCGATCGACTGTCGCCTTGCTGACGCCCGCCTGGGTGGCCAGTTGCTTGATGGAAAAGTGTTTAGCGCGTTCGAGCATGCTGTTGGACCTGAGGTCTTTTTGAGGTCTTTTTGAGACTCGTTGAGGTGACCGCAATGCTAGTCTCAGTTTTGCCCGGCGTCGAGCCCGGCCTTCAAAACAACAAAAACCCAGGAGACCCCGATGCCTTCAACCGACCTCAGCCATACCTTCAAAGGCCAATACTTTGTCGTCACCGGCAGCACCCAGGGATTGGGGGCTGCCGTCGCCCATACCCTGGCGCGGCGCGGTGCTGCCGGCCTGATCATCTGCGGACGCCGTCCGGACCAGGGCCAGGAGCAAGTACGGCAGTTGGCAGCGCTCGATTGCCGCGCGGTGTTTGTCCAGGCGGACCTGGAACAGATTGGCGACTGCCGCGCCGTGATCGAGGCGGCCCGTGCCCACTTCGGCACCCTCCACGGGCTGATCAACTGCGCCGGGATGTCGGATCGCGGCACCATTCTCGACACCTCCCCCGAACTGTTTGATCGACTGTTTGCGGTCAATGTGAGGGCGCCGTTTTTCCTGATGCAGGAAGCCTTGAAGCTGATGATCAGCCAGAGGGTTGAAGGTGCAGTGGTCAATATCCAGAGTGTCACCGGCCACGGCGGGCAATCGTTCTTGAGTGCCTACGCGGCGTCCAAGGGCGCTCTCGCGATTCTGACCAAAAACGTGGCGTTCAGCGCCCTGCGCAACCGGATTCGGGTCAACGGCTTGAACATCGGCTGGATGGACACACCGCACGAGGATGAAATCCAGCGGCACTACCACGGTGCCGGGGATGCCTGGTTGGAAGCCGCCGAAGCCGCACAGCCCTTCGGCCGCCTGCTCAAACCTGAAGAGGTGGCCCGGAGCGTGGCATTTCTATTGTCACGCGAGTCGGGAATGATGACCGGCACGGTGATCGACCTGGAGCAAGGCGTCATCGGCTGTGGCGACGGCGGCACCCCACGCCCCGATCAGGCCTTGAGCCTGGTGGAGGGTGCGTGATGCCTGCCTTTGTCAGCGCCGATGCGGTGCAACTGGAAGATTTTCACTCGATCTGTGCCCAGCAGGCTGCTGCCGAGGACTACCCGCACTGCGCCGAAGTGTGCAGCAACATCCCGATCTATCAGGCCCAGGCACTGCGCAACGGCGATCGTCACGCCGTGCTGGACGAACTGCATCGCCTGTTCAGCCAGGGGCCGGGAGTGATGGTGGTGCGCCAGGGCTACGCCGACCTGGACGTGGTCGACCGTCACAGCCAGGTATTCGAAGCGATCTTTGCCCAAGAGGCTGCGCAAGGTGTGGCCGCCGACCACTTCGCCAAGGCCGGCAGTAACGGACGTATCTGGAACTCATTACAGAAGGCCGCACTGCAGTCGCCGGCATCCTTTGTCGAATATTACGCCAACCCACTGCTGGGGTTGATCGCACAAGCCTGGCTCGGCCCGGGCTACCAAGTCACGGCCCAGGTCAACGTGGTGCACCCCGGTGGCCAAGCCCAGCAACCGCACCGTGATTATCACCTCGGGTTCCAGACCATCGACGTGGTGGAGCGCTTTCCGTTGCCCCTGCACACGCTGTCCCAATACCTCACGCTGCAAGGGGCCGTGGCCCACAGCGACATGCCCCTGGAAACCGGCCCGACCCAACTGCTGCCGTTTTCCCAGCAATACCCGCTGGGCTACCTGGCCTGGAGGCGCACTGAATTCATCGATTACTTCCAGCAGCATGCCGTGCAATTGCCGCTGAACAAAGGTGACCTGCTGTTCTTCAACCCGGCCCTGTTTCACGCCGCTGGCACCAATCGCACACCGGACCGCCAGCGCATGGCCAACCTGCTGCAAATCTCCTCGGCGTTCGGCAAAACGATGGAGGCTGTGGACCGCGACCGGATGATGCTGGCGCTGTACCCCTGCCTGTTGGAGCGCCTGGCGGACAACGTCATGGATGGCGAGGCGCTGCACGCGGTGATCGCCTGCACCGCCGATGGCTATTCCTTTCCCACCAATCTGGATACCGACCCACCCTTACAGGGCCTGGCTCCGCAAACCGGGCAGCAACTGATGTTGCAGGCACTGAACGAACGCTGGCCCTGCGAGACCTTTGCCGAACGCGTTGCGCAACTACACGCCAAACGCCAAGGCTGAGGAATGTTTTCAACGTCTTTCAAAACAACAAAAAAACGGACTGACACCATGAAAAAACAGCTGCTGACCTTGCTCCTGACCCTCATCGTTACCCCGCTAGCCCTCGCCGAGACACGCATCGGCGTCAGCATCGCCCAGGTGGACGACGTGTTCCTCGCCCAGATGCGTGACTACATGGCGGCCCACGCCAGGGACCTCACCGACGTGACCCTGCAATTCGAAGACGCCCAAGGCGATGTGGTGCGCCAACTGAACCAGGTGCAGAGCTTTTCTGCCCAAGGCATGGACGCGATTATCGTCAACGCGGTCGACACCGCCGCTACCCAGAAAATGACTGTGAATGCCCAGCAGGCGGGTATCCCGCTGGTGTACGTCAACCGTCGCCCGGACATCCCCGGCTTACCGGCCGGGGTGGGTTATGTCGGCTCGGACGAGATCAAAGCGGGCGAGATTCAGATGCGCTACCTCGCGGAAAAAATGAACGGCAAGGGCAACCTCGCAATCATGCTCGGCTTGCTCTCCAACAACGCCACCCACAACCGCACACAGGGCGTGAAAAACGTACTGAAGGATTACCCCGACATCCATATCGTCGAAGAACAAAGCGCCGACTGGCAACGCAGCAAGGCCATGGACCTGATGAACAACTGGATCGTCTCGGGCAAGAAAATCGACGCCGTGGCGGCCAATGCCGATGAAATGGCTATCGGTGCCGCGATGGCGATTACCCAGGCCGGCATGCACCCTGGCAAGGACATCCTGGTGGGCGGCAGCGACGGCGGCCCCGCCGGCCTGGATGCGATCAAGAAAGATCTATTGGTAGTCACGGCCTATCAGGACAACAAGGGCCAGGCCGTCGGCTCGATTGACCTGGCGCTGAAGATGATCAGGAAGCAGCCCTACACGGCGGAGCTGACCATTCCCTATCAACAGATCACCAAGGACAACTATCAGGCCTTTCTCACCCCTTGATTGTTATCAGCCCAGCGCCAAGCAGACCGGCCAGCCCCGACAAACAGAGCACTCCCACTCCATAAGCGAGGGTGCGCCAGGGCTGGCGGCCGCTCAGATACATCACCGTATGCATCACACGGACAGCGGTGAACAGACAGAACAACCCCGCGGTAGCGGTGCCTGGCGTTTCCATCGCCAGGCACAGGCCACCCAAAATGAAGAACAACGGAATATTTTCCAGATCATTGGCCCAAGCCTTTTCGGCCCGGGAGACTTGCGGTAACTCCTGGGGATTCGCATCGCGATGGAAGAAAGCTGCATCCTCGTGGTTAGTGAATGCACGGAATCTGAGTCGAAAGAAACCCTGGTAACAGGAGATCGCCAGCATCTTCAAGAACAGCACCAGTACGCACAACGCATAAACCTCCATCACCGGCCCCCTGAAGGTTCGCGGAACCCGTTGACCACGATATACAGCAGCGGACCGATGGATACGAAAACCGCCGTTACCAGTAAATAGGGCAACACCGACGCCAGGGATTTGCCCCTGGCCCGCGCATCCCGGTACATCCATACGCCCGCCAAGGCCGCCATCAGATACAAGTCAATCACCACCTGGGCAGTATCCGGCCTCGATATCAATTCACGTCCGAACGCCATGAGCGATTGTTCGGCGATCAGCATCGTGATCAATGTGTACAGGGCAAAAGCCAACAGCCCGGCCAGGGCAATCCAGGGTCTGCGCATGTTCTCCTCCTTGGAGACAACGGTTCGGGAAGCTGCACATTAGTGATAACGTCGTTCCCCTCTCAATGACCTCGAAGGTCATCGACACCACCGACCCGCACGGCCAGAGTCAACCCATGAGCAGCCAACCTTTCCCCCGCGCCAACCCCGACACTACCGCCGGCACGCAACTGCGCGTGCTGCGTCGGCACGCCAGATTGAGCCAGCTGGAACTGGCGCTGATCACCGGGGTTTCCCAACGCCACCTGAGCTGCATCGAGACCGGGCGCGCCAAGCCGAGCCCGGGCACCTTGCATAATTTGCTGATGGCGCTGGAGGTTCCGCTGGAGCAATGCAACAGCGTGTTCCTCGCTGCCGGCTTCGCCCCGCGCTATGAGGCAACCCCGCTCTCCTCGCCCTCCATGGAGGCTATTCGCGAGGCAATCAGCCATGTGCTCCACGCGAACAATCCTGCACCGGCGATCGTGCTGGGCAGCCACTGGGAAGTGCTCGCCGCCAACGCCAGTACCCAGGTGCTGTTCGAGCTGGTGGGGATCAAACCGGAGGCGGCTGATGGGCTGAATTTGCTGGTCACCCTGCTACAGCCTGGCGGCCTGGGTGATCATTTGATCAACGCTGACGAAATCCGCACCATCGCCTGGCAACGGGCGACGCGCGAGGCGTTGGGCAACTCCGAACTTGCCAGGCTTCTGGACAGCCTGCCGGCCCCGCAAAGTACCGAAGCCTTGGTCAATGAACCGCCGCCACTGGTGCTGACACGCGTCAACTCCCGTGAAGGTGAGCTGAACTTCATGTCGACCTTCACCACCTTCGGCATGCCTCAGGACATCACGGTAACGTCGTTGCGCATCGAGCATTTGATTCCGGCGGATGCGCAGACGTGGCAGGTGATGACCGCGGCGTATGAGCGGTCATTGGTGAGGTAGAAAGCCGCGGCGGGGCCATTAGTTATTTGTCGTATTTTGCCCGCCATAGCTATTGGCGCGGCTCTTGGAGGAGGAGCCGTTGCTGTATTGGGTGTCTTGCCCACCGTAGCTATTGGAGCGGCTCTTGGCTGAGGTGCCGTCGCTGTATTGAGTGTCTTGCCCACCATAGCTGTTGGAACGGGTCTTGGCCGAGGTGCCGTCGCCGTATTGGATATCCTGCCCGCCATAACTATTGGAGCGGCTCTTGGAGGAAGTACCATCGCTGTATTGGGTGTCTTGCCCACCGTAGCTATTGGCGCGACTCTTGGAAGAGGTGCCATTGTCGTATTCGCAATCGGACCCACCATAACTGTTCGCCCTGCACGTCTCGGCAACCGCTTGGTAAAGCGGCGCAGCCAACAAAACCGTGCCCAGCAAAACGACCTTAAGCTTCATGTTAATTCCTTGTAGGGGTGGCGATACGCTATTACAGACTGGAGATTCTGAACTTAGTTTCCAACGTTCTGAAATGCGCTCGCGCGAGCCGACGTGGCAACCCTTTGCCAGCCCCGGCAACTACTGGCCTGCGCCCTGCCCCGGCAATACCACCCAGCCCGCGCCGCACAAGGCATGCAGCACATGGCCCGGGTTTTGCTCTGTTGCTGCTACCAATAAGGGAGCGGCACCATGATAGGAAGCACGACAAGTCTGTTAGCGCTGGGACAGAAGACTTTTACACAATCCATGGAAAACGGCACCCTGCGGGCCGGGAGGATTGAAGTCACCAACGCCACGCCCGAGATCAAGACCAAGCTGGAAGCCAGCTATCAGGAGCAAGTGCGCTCGACCGCGCAAACCGTTGCCACCGCCAGGGCCAACCCTTCATGGGCGACCTTCGACGATAAAGGCAACGCCGTCGAACTGCCCGATGTTCAGTCACTCAGCAAAAGCGACGCCACCCATGTGGCCAACGGTCTTCAGTACCTGCTCGATATCGGGCGCCTGGACGGCAAGACTGTCACCGCGAAAAATGGCGACCAGTCGACCGATAACATCGCGGTCTACAAAGACTGGCTCCAGGCCCACATCGGCGTTGATGTACAGGCCTGAGACGGTTCACACCATCGGCACGGCAATCAGCAAGATCGCCGTGCCATGGGTGGCCGTCGCCGCGACCACACCGTAGCGCATCCGCACCAGCCCGCAGGCCACGCCTTCAATCAGGGTAAAGGCCAACACTGGCCAGCCCAGTTGCGTCACGCTCAACGCCAGAAATGAATGGCACGCGGCGAACGCCAGCCCGCTGAGCAACGCCGCGCGCAGCGGCGTAACGTGCTGTTCGAGATAGCCCTGCAGGAAGCCGCGAAACAGCACCTCTTCCAGCGCATTGGCGCAGTAGGCAAGCACCAGCATGCCCATCAGCCAGGCCCAGTAAACCGGCTCAATGCCTTGATACAGCCGCAATGGCAGGCCGATCAGACACCCGGCCCCGAGTCCCACCGCCAGGCCCGCCCAACGATTGCCCTTGAACAGCACCGTCAGTTGCCACAACTCCGGTGCCAGGCGCGCGAGCAGGGCAATCAGCCCAAGGGATAACCCGCCCAGCGCGGCCAGCACCCACGGGTTGGCCGTGAACTCGATCTGCACCTCGCGGCTCAGCGACCACATGCCCAGCGGCGTCATCGCATCGCGCATCAGCACGAAGGCCAGCAGCAGGATAACGATGCGCAAGCCCGGCAATGTTTTCGGCGTGAGACCGAACCACAGGCCAAACAGGATCAGTCCCGGGAGCAGGTAGATTCCATAGTGGACCAGTACCGCAAACGCCTCGGCGATCACCCGGTTTCAGTCCCGTGCCACGGCGATCATGTCGATTTCCACGGCCGCGCCCTTGGGCAATTGCAGCACGCCCACCGAGGTGCGCGTATGGGATCCTGCGGCCCCCAGGATCTCGTTCAACAGGTCCGACGCACCGTTGGCGACTTCGCTTTGCTGGTCAAAGTCATCCGCGCTGCGCACGTACACATTGATCTTGAGGATCGCCTTGACCTGATCCAGAGAGCCCAGTGCCTGCTTGAGCAAGCCCAGGCAACGCAATGCGCTGACGCCGGCGGCAATCTGTGCATCGGCCAGGCTGAGGCTTTCGCCGACCTTGCCTGGCAACACGATGGCGTCACCCACCCGCGGAATCTGGCCGCTGATGTAGACGTGATTGCCGTCCCTCAGCAGCGGCGTGTAGTTGCCGCCGATCTTGAACTCGTTGAGTTGATAACCCAGGCGCACCATGGCCGCCGCGTACTTTTGATCCGGTGTCATTTTTTTGTTTTCCTCAGTCGTTGCGAATCCACGCCATGAAATCGCCGGCCACAGCATAGCCATGTGCCATTTCCACGGGAAGTGCCGACCGCTATTTCGCAGGTGATACGACAACCAATACTGGCAAACAGCGCTTATCTTCTAGCCAAGAACAAATTTCACTTTCCTTGATCCCGGTAAATACGGCATGGTTGTACGACGACTTAAAACCACAGTCCGAGTCGTCCCAGTACCCACAACAACAAGGAAATACCCATGCAAAACGTCAAGGTTCTGATTGGTTTTCTGTGCCTGTTCAGCGGCTACGCGGCCGCCGCGCCCGCCGCAAGTGACAAGGATGTAGCCGCTGCGGTCGATCATCTGACCCAGGCCATGCTGCACAAGGACATCCCGCAACTGCAGGCCCTCACCGCGAACAACCTCACCTACGGCCATTCCAGCGGCAAGGTCCAGAACAAGCAGGAATTTATCGCCGACATTGAAACCGGCAGAAGTGGTTTCAAGACCCTGGAAATGCAGAAACAGACCATCACCCTCAATGGCGACACCGCCCTGGTGCGCAACCACTTTTCCGCACAGGCGGTGAACAGTGGCGTCGAGGTGCCCACCGAAATTGAAAACTTCCAGGTCTGGCAGAAGCAGAAAGGCAAATGGCTGCTGATCGGGCGCCAGGCCTACAAGTTCTGAGTCCCGCCTGGATCGTTCCCACGCTCTGCGTGGGAATGCATCCGGTGACGCTCTGCGTCACTATCGCGCAAATCTACAGCGGGACGCGGAGCGTCCAAGGCGGCGTTCCCACGCAGAGCGTGGGAACGATCCGGCCCCCTAGCACGCCTCCACCGCCCAGCGCACTTTCACCAACGCCTCGCGCAGCACCTCCCGGTCCACCGACCCCAGCGCCACTCGCAAGGCATGGGGCACGTGGGCCGAGACGGCAAACGGCTCGGCCGTGGACACCGAGATATTTTCCCGGGCCAGCGCCATGGTGATCTGATCGGCGCGGGCATCTTCCGGCAACGGCAACCACAAGAAATACGAAGACGGATGGCGGATAACATTCAAGCCCGCCAACACCTCATCGGCCACCGCCTGGCACGCCTGGGCGTCCTTACGTTTTTGCGCTTCAAGCTGCAGCACCGTGCCGTCGTCGATCCACGCGGCAGCCACCGCAGTCATCACCCCCGGGGTGTTCCAGGTGGTGGCCATGACCGTACGTTCCAGCGCCGCCATCCACTGCTGCGGAGCGGCGACAAAACCCACCCGCAGGCCGGTGGCGACGCTCTTGGACAGCCCCGACACGTAAACCGTGCGTTCCGGCGCCAGTTCGGCCACGGGCGGTGGCGCGTCCTCGGCTAAAAACGCGTAGGCAGCATCCTCGATCAGGATCAGGTCATGCCGACGGGCAATCGCCACCAGGTGCTCGCGCTGCGCCATGCTCATCACCCAGCCCAACGGGTTATGCAGGGTCGGCATGCTGTACACGGCGCGTACCGGGCGCCGGGCGCAGAGTTGTTCAAGAAAGGCCAAGTCGGGGCCCGTCGCGGTCACCGGGATCGCGACGATTTCCAGGTGCAGAGTCTCGGCCAGTACCTTGAACCCGGAATAGGTCAACGCATCCACCGCCACCACATCGCCGGGCCTGAGCAGCGACATCATGGTCACCGCCAGCCCATGCTGGGCACCGCTGACGATCAGCACCTGCTCGGCCTGCACCGTCAACCCACGACTCAGCAGATGACGCGCCACCGCTGCCCGCTCATGCAGCCGACCGGCGTGAGGCTGATAGCGCAGCAGCGCCGCCAGGTCGCCGGACAACGCCAACTGGCGCAATGCGGTGCGCAGCAGGTCGGTCTGGCCCGGCAGCGACGGGTAGTTGAAGTTGAGATCGATCATGCCCGCCGCCACCGCGATCTGGCCGACGCCCTGCCCCGGCGACAACGCGATTTCCCGCACAAAGGTTCCGCGCCCGGTTTCACCACTGACCAGGCCCATGGCCTCAAGCTCGGTGTACACCCGGCTGGCCGTGACCAGCGCCAGGCCATGGCTGGCGGCCAACTGGCGGTGCGTCGGCAACCGGGTGCCCGCCGCCAGCGCGCCCGAACGGATATCCCTGGCGAAGGTGTCCACCAATGTCTTGTAGCGGGCGCGGGGCATAGGCGATGTATCCATGACAATTTTTTGATTGTCTTGATAGTGAGTCATAAGATGCGCAGGACGCAACTTATCCCTATCGAGCCCTACACCCATGGAACGAACCACCCACCTCAACACCCGGGAAAACAACGCCAGCGGCTGGATCAACGGTCTGATCGGCGTGGTGATCTTCAGCGGCTCGCTGCCGGCCACGCGCCTGGCGGTGCTGGAGTTCGATCCGGTATTCCTGACCGTCGCCCGCGCCACCATCGCCGCCCTGCTCGGCCTGTGCCTGCTGTGGCTGTTCAAGGAAAAAACCCCGGCCCGCAGTCAGTTGCTGCCCCTGGCAATCGTCGCGCTGGGCGTGGTGATCGGCTTTCCTTTGCTCACCGCACTGGCCTTGCAGTACGTCACCAGTGCCCATTCCATCGTATTTGTCGGCCTGCTGCCTTTAGCCACTGCGGTCTTCGGCGTATGGCGCGGCGGCGAGCGGCCCAAGTTGGTGTTCTGGCTGTTTTCGATCCTGGGCAGCCTGCTGGTGGTGGGCTACGCGGTTGCCCAGGGCCTGAGCGCTGCGCCCGCCGGGGATTTGCTGATGCTGTTGGCAATCCTGGTGTGCGGCCTCGGTTATGCCGAAGGGGCCAGGCTCTCACGCACCCTGGGTGGCTGGCAGGTGATCTGCTGGGCGCTGGTGATCTCGCTGCCGATTGTGGCCCCGCTGACGGCGATCCTCGCCCCGGGCACTTTCGTGAGCATCAGCCTGCCGGCCTGGCTGAGCCTGGCCTATGTGTCGCTGTTCAGCATGCTGATCGGGTTTGTGTTCTGGTACCGCGGGCTGGCCCAGGGCGGCATTGCCGCCGTCGGGCAATTGCAGTTGCTGCAACCGTTTTTCGGCCTGGCACTGGCGGCCACGCTGCTGCATGAGCAGGTGAGCCTGGGCATGCTGGGGGTGACCGTCGCGGTGATTGCGTGCGTGGCGGGGGCCAAGAAGTTCGCCCGCTAGCCATCAGCGCTCAGGCGCAACCATCTTGAACTTGATGACAATCGCATTGGACACCACGCTGTCCGCCCACTCCCCCGCGCCGATCCTGAAGTCATCGCGCTTGAGCACGAATTCGCCGTCGAATATGCCAATGCCGCTCTGCTCCTTGAGGGCCACCTTGACCTCCACCGGCCGGGTCTGGCCCTTGAGGGTCAGGTTGCCGCTGAACAGGTAACGGTTGTCGCCCAGGTCAGTGATGTGGGTCGAGGTGAAGGTGCCCACCGGGTAGGTCGTCATGTCGAACCAGCCGGGCTTGGGCAGTTCGGTGTTGGCGTCGTCGCTGCCGGCATTGATGCTCGGCAGCTGGATGGTCAGTACGGTGCTGGCGGCGGCCGGGTTTTGCGTGTCGAAATTCAGGGTCGCCGAATAGGTGCCAAACGTGCCGTACACCTCTTGGCCCATCTGGTCATAGGTGAAGCTGATGGTGCTGGCCGTCGGATTCACGTCGGTGTATTCCACGGCGTACGTTTTAGACAAGGTGGCGAGGGCAAGGACGACCGCTGGCAATCGAGATTTCATGGGATTCTCAACCGGGAATGAACACGCTGTGCACTGCTAACAGCGTAGGCGCTGGATTTATTCACGCGCCTGGCATTAGGCTCGTGCCTCGACGGAACCCAAACAACAAGGAGCCACGATGCCCGCGCTTTCCCTGCAAGACACCACCGCCCCCGAAGGCGTCTGTTATGGCTGCGGCAGCAGCAACCCCCACGGGCTGCACATCAAGAGCCGCTGGGACGCCGACGGCATCCACGTGATCGCCGAGCACCAGCCCGACGCCCGATACAGCGGCTGGCCAGACCTGGTCTATGGCGGTTTGATCGCGATGCTGGTGGACTGCCACTCGAACTGGACCGCCATGGCCTACCACTACCGGTCCGAGCAACGCGAACCCGGCAGCCTGCCGCGTATCGACTGCGTCACCGGCAACCTGGGAATCAAATTCATCAAGCCGACACCGATGGGCGTGCCGCTGACCTTGCGCGCAAGAGTCGAAGGTGACGTGGGGCGCAAAAGCCGCGTGGTGTGCGAGGTGTACGCCGATGGCGTGCTGACGGCGATTGGCGATTCGGTCTTCGTGCGGGTCGACACCGGGCAACTGGCCGCCGCGGCCCATGGCCGGGAAGCCTGATACTGGTCTACATTCAGTCCCACCGCTAATCGAGGACGCTACCGATGACTCGTCTGACCGCCAAAGACTTCGCCCCTGAACTGCTGGAGCTTTACGATGGCTACGCCCACGGCAAGATCAACCGCCGGGAATTTCTCGACCGCGCAGCACTGTTCACCTTCGGCGGGCTGACGGCCTCGGCCCTGCTCGCCGCCCTGAGCCCCAACTACGCCCTGGCCGAGCAGGTGAAATTCACCGACCCGGAGATCGTCGCCGACTACATCACCTACCCGTCACCCAAGGGCAACGGCACGGTGCGCGGCTACCTGGTGCGCCCGGCCAAGGCCAGCGGCAAGGTGCCGGCGGTGGTGGTGGTGCATGAGAACCGGGGGTTGAACCCGTATATCGAAGACGTCGCCCGTCGGTTGGCCAAGGCCGGATTCATTGCCCTGGCGCCGGATGGCCTGACCTCGGTGGGCGGCTATCCCGGCAATGATGAGAAAGGTGTGGAGTTGCAACAGAAAGTCGATCCCGAGAAGCTGATGAACGACTTTTTCGCGGCCATCGAATGGTTGATGCACCACGATGCAAGCACCGGCAAGGTGGGCATTACCGGGTTCTGTTATGGCGGCGGCGTGACGAATGCGGCGGCCGTGGCTTATCCGGAGCTGGGCGCGGCGGTGTCGTTTTATGGGCGCCAGCCGGAAGCCAAGGATGTGCCACGGATCAAGGCACCGATCATGTTGCATTACGGTGAGCTGGATACGCGGATCAATGAGGGCTGGCCGGCGTATGAGAAAGCGTTGAAGGCGGCCGGCACGACCTATGAGGCGTTTATCTACAAGGGCGCCAATCACGGCTTCCACAACGATTCGACGCCGAGGTATGACGAGGCGGCGGCGAATCTGGCGTGGGAGCGGACGTTGGGCTGGTTCAAGAAATACCTGGTGTAACCCGCCCTCCAAAACACCACCCAACTCATGTGGGAGCGGGCTTGCTCGCGAAAGCGGTGTGTCAGTCAGCAGATATTTGACTGCCCCCCCCCTTTCGCGAGCAAGCCCGCTCCCACAGGGGACTTTCAGCTTTCTTGAGGTCAGTGCTCCAGCGCATACCGCCGGCAATGATTCAAATACCCTTCCTCATGGCTCCCCACCAACTGCACCACACTGGTCCACAGCCACGAAGGCGCATCCAGTTGCCTGGAGCGATTCTCTTGCAACAGCGCCATCCAGTCCTTGCGCGTATCCCGGTCCATCTGCCGCGCATGGGCCACGCCGACCACCCGTGCCAGGTACCCGGCCGCGTGCATCGCATCAATCTCGCTCAGCTCATCCAGCTCCAGCTTCATGTCCTGGGGCAGCAGTTCGCGGATGAAAAACCCGTGATCCAGAAACCGCGTGGCCAACATTCGCTCCCCCAACGCCGGTGACAGGTGCCGCGCGCCCTCCACCACCCGCCGGCCGTTATCCCGAGGCATTTTTGCCCGGGCCGCACGCGGCGCCGCAGCGCCTACCGCTTCCTTGATGTCGAGCAGGCAGTATTCCTGATCAGACTTGTCCCCTACTCCCAGCAACACCGCATAACGCAGCAATCCAAGGGAGCTGCAACCCTTGACCCAATAAGCCGAGTCCAGCAGCTCAACCTCGGCGTCGTTGGAGCGGCCTTTAAGCGAAGTCACCAGCCGGTGGATTTCATCCGACGCGCACAACGTTTCAAGGGCGGACTTTTCTGCCCGCGACAACGACCAGAAATGCTTGCCCAATGGAATCGTCGGCCGGGTGTTTTCAATACGTTCGCGAGCCAGATTCTTCCAGGTGCGCTCCACCGCACTGCGCATCCCGGCCTTGACCTGGGACGGGCGCGGCGGTGCCTCGTCGGGCTTGTCCTTAAACGCCTGCGCGTAGCCCACCATCATCTCTTCAAGCATGCGGGCGGTGGTCACCCCTGGCAGGTCCGAACCCCGCGCAGCGGTGGCCAGGGACAACGCCAGGCGCACCAGGTCATGGGCCGGATTGCCGATCACCGCCTGGTCAAGGTCACGGATATGCATGTCGATCCGGCCCTTGGTATCGCCCGTGGGCCCAAGGTTACCGGCGTGGCAGTCGCCGCAGATCCAGATCGCCGGCCCGTGGGGCAAGCGCCGGCCGCGCTGGCTGTGCAGCCACTCGTAAAACTGAACCGTACTGCCCCGCACATAGGCGTGGGCGGAGCGCGCCATCTTCAGGTTGCGCAGTTGCGTGAGGTGGGGCATTCGCGAAGAGGGACGCGGAATTTTCATAGAAGTACTCGTCGTGGAGATACGGTAGAGGCTGGCCCGCGACAAATGTTTCATTTTGTTTCAGAGGATTCTATTAATAAGCCACGCCAATCAATCCCACTGCAATCGGTCTTTCTATTCCTCCCGTCCCCGGGACTAGCATCGGGTCAACTCGATGCAGCGAGTCACAACCCT
Source organism: Pseudomonas sp. P7758 (assembly GCF_013386485.1). Lineage (NCBI taxonomy): Bacteria > Pseudomonadati > Pseudomonadota > Gammaproteobacteria > Pseudomonadales > Pseudomonadaceae > Pseudomonas > Pseudomonas sp. P7758. Next base: position 21,295 of record NZ_JACARS010000003.1, read on the forward strand.
AACTGCACACATCCCCAAACACTGCCGCCCTAACAAAAGAGATAACGCAGATGAATGAAGTGATGAACACCGCACCCGCCAAGATCAACCTGGTCAAGGCCCGAGGCTCGCTGGTATGGGACGATCAGGGCAAGGAATACATCGACTGTACCGCCCAGGCCTGGTCGAACAATTTGGGGGCCAATGACCCCCGGGTGGTGGAAGCCGCCGTTGCGCAATTGCGCGAAATGACTCACATCCGCCCCAACTTTGGCTCACCGGCCCACACCCGGCTGGTGAAGAAGCTGCGAGAGGTCTCCCCGGGCGCCCTCAACCAGATGGGCTTTGCCCTGCATGGCAGCCTCGCCGGTGAAATGGCGATGAAACTGGCTTTCAAGAACCGCCCCGGCGCACAGAACCTGCTGGTGCTGCAGGACGGCTACCACGGCCGCTCCCTGGCCACCCTCGGCGCCAGTTGGCCGCATCCGAACAATCCGTTCCTGGCGATCCAGCCACGTTTCACCCGCGTCCCCCACCCCAACCCGTACCGCACGCGCCTGGGCATGGACCCGGAAACCGAGTCGCAGCTGTGCCTTGGCCTGCTGGAAGAAACCATCCTCAAGGGCGTCGACGGTGGCGTGGCAGCAGTGATGATGGAACCGATCCAGGGCAATGGCGGGCATATCGAGTTCCCCCGCTCCTACTACAAAGGCGTGCGCGAGATCTGCGACCGCTTAGGCGTGCTGCTGATTTTTGATGAAGTGCAGACCGGTTTCGGGCGCATGGGCACGATGTTCGCTGCGGACTATTACGACGTGCTGCCCGACATCATCGTGTTCGGCAAAGGCGTCGGCGGCGGCTTCCCGCTGGCCGGGATCCTCGCCGATGACAAGCTCAAGTGGTTCGACGAAGGCGAAGAAGCCCTGACCTTCGGCCACTTCCCGGTCTCGCTGGCCGCCGGCTATGCCACGGTGGAAGCGATCGTCGCCGACAACCTCTGCGAAAATGCCCGCGACTCCGGCGACTACATCACCGCCCGCCTCAAGGACATGCAAACCCGCCACCCGCTGATCGGCGACGTGCGCTGCCCCGGGCTGATGGCGTCCATCGAGCTGGTCAAGGACCGCACCACCAAGGAACCGGCCTGCCGGGAATCCCAGGAGGTGTATCGCCTTGGGGTGGAGCGCGGCGTATTGTTTGGCGAAAGCCGCTACGCCGGGCTGGGTAACCTGATCAAGGTCAAGCCTCCGCTGGATATCGAACGCCCGTTGCTGGCCAAGGCCCTCGACGTGCTGGACGAGGTGATCGGCATCATCGAGGAGCAACGGCCATGAGCACATTCGTTGAAAACACCGTGACCGCCCCGCCGAATGCCCAGGCCCCGCTGTCCAGCGACGACGCCGACCTGGCCAGCCTCGGCTACGAGCAAAAGATGCACCGCACCATGAGTTCGTTCACCTCGTTTGCCCTGGCCTTTTCCATGGTCTCGATCAACACCGGGGTGGTCACGCTGTTCGCCGACCCGTTCAACCGCGTCGGCGGTATCGGCATCCTTTTGTGGCTGCTGGTGATCCCGCTGGTGTGCTGCATCGTCATGGTCTACTGCCACCTGGCCGGGCGCATTCCGCTTACCGGCTACGCCTACCAATGGTCCAGCCGGTTGGCGGGCAATCACTTCGGCTGGTTTACCGGCTGGGTCGCATTCACCTCGTTTGTCGCCGGTACAGCCGCCACCTCGGCGGCCATCGGCACGGTGTTCGCGCCGGAGATCTGGGCCAACCCGACACAGGGCCAGATCCAGGGCCTGAGCATCGGTGCCACGCTGGTGGTAGGCCTGCTGAACATCTGCGGGATTCGCCTGGCCACGCGGATCAACGACATCGGCGCGATCATCGAAATCATCGGCACGGTGCTGCTGGCGATTGCGTTGTTCTTCGGGGTGTTTTTCTTCTTCGAGCACACCCAGGGCGTGGCGATCCTGACCTCCGCACAACCGGTGAGCGGCGGCACCCTCAGCTTCACCACCCTCGCCCTCGCCACCTTGCTGCCGGTCTCGGTGCTGCTGGGCTGGGAGGGCGCCGCCGACCTGTCCGAAGAAACCAAGGACCCACGCCGCGCCGCGCCCCGGGCGATGATTCGTGCGGTGCTGGTGTCCAGTGTATTGGGCTTCGTGGTGTTCGCCTTGCTGAGCATTGCGATCCCGGGGTCGGTCAGCGAGCTGCTCAGCCACAGCGAAAACCCGGTGATCAATATCGTGCGCCTGCAACTGGGCAACGCCGCCGGCGTGGGCATGATCGTGATCGCCTTCGCCTCGATCCTCGCCTGCCTGATCGCCAACATGGCGGTGGCCACGCGCATGACCTTCGCCCTGTCCCGGGACAACATGCTGCCGGGCTCCAAGGTGCTGGCGAAGATCAACCCGCACTTCGGTACGCCGGTCGCCGCCATCGTGCTGATCACCGCCATCGCCGTGCTGCTGAACCTGGCGAGCGGCGGGTTTGTCACGGCGATCTACTCGATGGTCGGCCTGACCTACTACTGCACCTACCTGCTGACGCTGATTGCCGCGTACCTGGCCTATAAAAATGGCCGGATGCCGGGGGCGCCTGCGGGTGTGTTCAGCCTGGGCAAGTGGTTGTTGCCGATGATCGTCCTCGGCGGCCTGTGGGCCATCGCGGTGATCCTGACCCTGAGCATGCCCGAAGAAAGCCACACCGGCGCCATCACCACCGGGGTTACACTCGGGGTCGGCGTGCTGTGGTGGTTGTTTTCGCTGCGCACGCGCCTTAACAATGGCACCGCCGGGCCGAGCGGCAAATTGCTCGACCACTAGCCGCTGATTGCAGCCAAACAACAAAACCCCGGGCGCCGGGGTTTTGTCTTGTCACCTTCAAGGAGCTTCCCGATGTTTGAACAGGCCAGTTGGCTCAATCAACCCCAGCAATGGAGCCAAGAAGGCGAGCGCCTCAAGGTGCGCACCGATGCCAGCACCGATTTCTGGCGCGAAACCCACTATGGTTTTGTGCGCGACAACGGGCATTTCCTGTTTGTTGAAACCGACGGTGACTTCACCGCCCAGGTCAAGATCCACAGCGCGTTTACCCACCTGTATGACCAGGCCGGGTTGATGGTGCGGGTGGATGAAGCGCATTGGGTGAAGATCGGTGCAGAGCTGTCCGACGGTGTGACGCTGTTGAGCAGCGTATTGACCGATGGCGTGTCGGACTGGGCCACCGGTGTGTTCCCGGGTGATCCCGAGGCGTTCTGGATTCGCGCCACCGTGGCCAAGGGCGTGCTGCGCGTGCAGGTGTCGGTGGATGGTGTGAGTTGGCCATTGGTGCGCCTGGCGCCGTTCCCCGTGGCTGCGTCGTATCGGGTGGGACCTTATTGCTGCACGCCGGAACGTGGCGGGCTGGAGGTGGAGTTTTCCGAGCTTCAGGTAAGTGCGCCCAACGGCAAATCCCTGCACGACCTGTCCTGACTAACGCCGGCTGCTCGCCACTTCCATCGCCAACTCGGCAAAGTTGCGCGCCGCCACACTCGGTTGTGGCGGCAAGGCGACCGCCACTTCACACATCGGCATATCGCTGATCACCGGGAAGGCCAGGCCGGGCCGTGCATAAAAACGTGCGGTGGACAGCGCGGTGATACTGATCCCGCGCTCCGACGCCACCGCCTGCAACTCGGTCTCCACCGTCGAAGCTTCATGGACGATCCGCGCCGGCTGGCCATCGCGGTACGCGTCGGCGGTCCAGAAACTGCGCCACACGCCCACTCCCGGTGCAGCAATGATCGGTTCATCCAGCACGTCGTAGATGCTCACGCTGCTCTCCCCGGCCAACCGGTGGCTGGACGCCAGGCACGCCACGCAGGGTTCGGTCACCAGGGTGTGCAACTCGATGTCCGGCAGGCCCAGTGGCGGGCGCAGCACCGACACGTCCATGCCCTCGTCGATCCCGGCATGGGGCGAGCCGAAGTCATACTCGCGCACCACCAGTTCGATCTCCGGGTAGCGCTTGGCGAACACGCTGAGGATTTGCGGCATCAAGTCCACACCCGCGCCGATCAGGAAGCCGATATTCAATGAGCCGCGTACGCCGCGTGCATGTTCGTGGGCGGTGCGTACCAGGCGGCTTACGCCATTGACGATTTCCCGCGCCTCTACCAGCAAGGCCAGGCCGGCTTCGGTCAGTGCTACGTTGCGGGTGTTGCGTTGGAACAGTTGTACGTCCAGCAGCGCCTCAAACTGGCGGATGGTCTGGGACAGCGCCGGTTGCGAGACATGCAGGCGGGTCGCGGCGCGCACGAAGCTGAGCTCCTCGGCCACCACCACGAAGGCCTTGAGTTGACGGATGTCTACGCCGGAAGTTTGCATTGCAGCCTCTTATGATCAATGGGCAGACCGAGTGGGAGAATAACCTGTGGCGAGGGAGCTTGCTCCCGCTGGGTTGCACAGCGCCCCTGAAACCATCCGCCGCGTTCTTGCTGAACTAACACCGCCGCTTCTTAGGGGCCGCTTCGCGGCCCAGCGGGAGCAAGCTCCCTCGCCACAGCGTCGACCCAACCTCAATGCATGGCCACTTCACGCAACCACGTCTTGAACGCCAGCATCGCCGGCGTCTCGGCCCGTGACTGCAAGCGCGTCAGCCAATAACTGCCGGTGGTGATGCCGATCTCGAACGGCTGGCGAATCACGTCCGTCGCCAACTGCCGGCTGAACATCATCGCCGGCGCGAGGGCCACCCCCGCCCCTTGCAGCGCCGCCTCCATCATCGCCAGGGACGAGTCGAAAACGATACTGCGCGGCACCAGCGTATCGGCAGGCAAGCCCGCGGCCTGGAACCATTGCGTCCACTCATCCGCACGATATGAGCGCAGCAGCGTGTGCTTCAACAGGTCCGCCGGAGTCTGCAATTGCCGAGCAAGTTGCGGCACGCACAGCACCGTCAGCGGCGCCTCCAGCAACTGGCACGCCTCGGTGCCGTGCCACGCGCCGGAACCAAACCGGATTGCGTAATCCAGGCCTTCGGCCGCCACGTCGACGCGGTTGTTGTTGGTGGACAGGCGCAAGTCGATAAACGGGTAGCGCGCCTGGAAATCCGCAAGCCGCGGCAACAGCCAGCCCACCGCAAAGGTGCCCACCGCGCCTACCGTCAATACTTCGCGGTAATGCCCACCTTCAAACTGGCCTAAGGTTTGAGCTATCCGGTCGAAGGATTCGCGCAACACCGGCAGCAGGGTCTCGCCCTCGCTGGTGAGCATCAGGCCCCGGGGCAGGCGTTTGAACAGCGTGACATTGAGCTGCGCCTCCAGGCTTTTCACCTGGTGACTGACCGCCGCCTGGGTGACGCACAGTTCAATCGCCGCCCGGGTAAAACTCAAATGCCGCGCAGACGCCTCGAAGGCTCGCAGCGCGTTGAGTGGCAAATGGGAACGGAGCATGGCTTGACCCTAATTTTTCTAATGGCTGTTGCGAGATATCATCGTTTGCCGCGGGATCACAAACTGCCTAGATTTGCGGCGCCTGCGCAGGCAACGGTATTCACCCGATCACCTTCATGGAAGTCACGTCATCATGTACACATCCCTTTTTCCAACCGTGCGCAACACCGCGATATTCGCCTTATTGCTCGGCGCAGGCAACTGCATGGCGGCTACCGACATGCGCCAGGTCGTGGACAGTACGGTCCAGCCCCTGATGCAGCAACAGGACATCGCCGGCCTGTCGGTGGCGATCGTACAGAACGGCAAGGCGCAATACTTTAACTACGGCGTTGCCAGCAAGGAGAGCAAGCAGCCCGTCACCGAAAACACCCTGTTTGAAATCGGCTCGGTGAGCAAGACCTTCACCGCCACCCTCGCCGGCTATGCCCTGGCCAACGGCAAGCTGAAGCTGTCGGACCCGGCCAGCCAATACCTGCCGGCATTGCGCGGCGCCACGTTTGACCACATCAGCCTGCTCAACCTCGGCACCTACACCGCAGGTGGCTTGCCCCTGCAATTCCCCGATGAGTCCGATAACGCCGGCAAGATGATCAGCTACTACCAGCACTGGAAACCGGACTTCGCTCCCGGCACGCAACGCCTGTATTCCAACCCGAGCATCGGCTTGTTCGGCCACCTGGCAGCGCAAAGCCTGGGCCAGCCGTTTGACCGGTTGATGGCGCAGACCCTGCTGCCGAAACTCGGCCTCAAGCACACCTTTATCAGCGTACCCAAGTCACAAATGAACCTGTACGCCCAGGGTTACGACAAGGCCGGCAAACCGGTGCGCGTCGGGCCTGGCGCCCTGGACGCCGAGGCCTACGGCATCAAGACCAGCACCTCGGACCTGATTCAGTACGTTGAAGTGAACATGCACCCGGCGAAGCTGGAGAAGCCGCTGCAACAGGCGATTGCCGCAACCCACACCGGCTACTACACGGTGGATGGCATGACCCAGGGCCTCGGCTGGGAGATGTACCCCTACCCGATCACGCTGGATGCATTGACCCAAGGCAACTCGGCACAAATGGCCTTTCAGCCCCACAAGGTCAACTGGCTGACACCACCGCAAGCGCCCCATGCCGACACGCTGGTGAACAAGACTGGCGCCACCAGTGGTTTTGGCGCCTATGTGGCGTACGTGCCGAGCAGAGGCCTGGGGGTGGTGATCCTGGCGAACAAGAACTACCCGAATGCCGAACGGGTAAAAGTGGCCCATGCGATCTTGAGTGCGATGGATAAATAAATCCCTGCACACCTCAAATGTGGGAGCGGGCTTGCCCGCGATGGCGGTGTATCAGTCGGCACATGTGCTGGCTGACACACCCCCATCGCGGGCAAGCCCGCTCCCACATTGTTTTGTGGCGTGATTCAAGTTGGGTTTACATCCCCAGCCAGTGCGGCAAGGCCAGCGATATGAACGGCAGGTAAGTCACCATGATCAGGAACACCAGCAGGATCATCAGCCACGGCAACGCCGCGCGGATGGTCTGCCCCAGCGTCAGCCCGGTCACTGCCGAGGTCACAAACAGGTTCAACCCCACCGGCGGATGCACCAGGCCAATCTCCATGTTGACCACCATCACAATCCCCAGGTGAATCGGGTCGATCCCCAGCTTCATCGCAATCGGGAAAAAGATCGGCGCCAGGATCAGCACGATTGCCGACGGCTCCATAAAGCTGCCCGCCACCAGCAGCACCACGTTGACCATGATCAGGAAACCAATCGGCGTCAGGCCCTCGGAGATCACCCACGCGGTGATTTCCTGGGGAATCTGCTCCGTAGTCAGCACGTGAGCGAAGAGCATGGCGTTGGCGATGATAAACATCAGCATGATCGCCAGGCGCCCGGACTCCAGCAGCACCTTGGGGCAATCCCTGATCTTCATGTCCTTGTAGATGAACAGCGCGACAAACGCCGAGTACACCGCCGCCACCGCCGCCGCTTCGGTCGGGGTGAACATGCCGCTGTAGATCCCGCCCAGGATGATCACCAGCAGCAACAGGCCCCAGAATGCCCGGCGGGCGCAGGTCAGCCACTCGCGAAAGGTCGCCCGTGGCTGGGCCGGCAGTTTCTTGATGCGCGCGACGATGTAGATCGCGACCATCAACATCAAGCCCAGCAGCAGGCCCGGAATCACCCCGGCCATGAACAGCTTGCCCACCGAGGTTTCCGTGGCGGCCGAGTACACCACCATCACGATCGACGGCGGAATCAGGATGCCCAGGGTACCGGCGTTGCAGATGATCCCGGCGCCGAATTCCTTCGGGTAGCCCGAGCGCACCATGCCCGCCACGGCAATCGAACCCACCGCCGCCACTGTCGCGGGCGAGGAGCCCGACAGTGCGGCAAACAGCATGCATGCCAGCACCGCCGCAATCGCCAGCCCGCCGCGGATATGCCCGACGCAGGCGTTGGCAAAGTCGATCAGCCGCTGCGCCACGCCACCGGTGGTCATGAACGCACCCGACAACAGGAAGAACGGAATCGCCAGGAAGGTATAGGCGTCCGAGGTTTCAAACAGCTTGATTGCCAGGGAACTCACCGAGTCCGGGCTGAACATCAGGATCGACACCGCGCCCGACAACCCCAGGGAAATCGCGATGGGCACACCGAGGAACATGAACACGAACAGCAGCAAAAACAGACACAGAACGGCCATCAGTGACGCTCCTCATGGCTGCCGGCCAACTTGCTGGCTTCACCGGCTTCGTCGGCCAGGCCCAGCCCGGTTTGGCGGTGGGTGAAGATGCGGTAGAAGATTTCCAGATAGCGGATGAACACCAGGGCAAAGCCGATGGGCACGATCACCACGATGTCGTCGACATCGATGCCGAACTTGTCGAGGTCTTCGGCGCCGATGTGCGCGGTGGTGACCGCACTCAGCCATTTGTAGCTGGCAACCATGAACAACCCGGCGTAGGCCAGGCAGCACAGGCAAGCCAGCATGCCCAGCAGGCGCTGCACCCGGCGCGGCGTCAGCTTGACCAGCGCGTCCACGCCCAAGTGGCCGGCGGTGCGCACGCCGTAGGAGATGCCGAAGAAAATCAGCCAGCCGAACATGGCCTTGGTCAGCGCCACGCTCCAGGTCATGTCCTGGGCCCAGCCCATGGTGTGGTCACCCAGGGCGTTGAAGAAACCGCTGCTCCACGCCCACTTGTCGGCAAGGGCAAAGAACAGGGTGTAGATGTTGTTGAGCATGACGTAGACAAAAGTCACCAGGGTCATGGCGGCCAGCAGGATGGCGATAAAGCCTTCCTCCAGGTGCTCCCAGACGCGCCTTAGCGTTTGCATGGCAAAACCTCGCGAAGCGGAGATAGGTGTGTGCAAGGCTTGGAGGCGGGAACCGGATCAAAATGTGGGAGCGGGCTTGCTCGCGAATGCAGTCTTTCAGTTGATGCATTCGGTGACTGATACACCGCATTCGCGAGCAAGCCCGCTCCCACATTTGATCTCGGTGCTCTCCAAATTACTGGTTCGACGCGTCGGCCGCCTTGATCAGGTCAGCGCCGATTTCACCTTCGAACTTCTGCCACACCGGGCGCATGGCTTCGCGCCAGAGCTGGCGTTGCTCCGGCGTCAGTTCGATGATTTCGCTGGTCTTGGCGTCGATGATCTTCTGCTTGGCCGACTGGTTCAGCGCCTCGGCCTGCTTGTTCACCTCGACGGTGACCTCAACCATGACCTGGTCCAGGGTGGTGCGCACATCCGGCGGCAGGCCGTTCCAGAACTTGGCGTTGGTGATCACCATGTAGTCGATCAGGCCATGGTTGGATTCGGTGAAGTACTTCTGCACTTCGTTGACCTTCTGGCTTTCATAGTTCGACCAGGTGTTCTCGGTGCCGTTGACGGTGCCGGTCTGCAAGCCCTGGTACACCTCGGCAAAACTCATCTTGCGCGGGTTGGCGCGGATCGCCTTGAACTGCTCTTCCAGGACGCTGGAGGCCTGCACGCGGAACTTCAGGCCACGGGCATCCTTGGGCTCACGCAATGCCTTGTTCGCCGACAGTTGCTTGAGGCCGTTGTGCCAATAGGCCAGGCCGAGGATGTTCTTGTCTTGCATCGAGGTCAGCAACGCCTTGCCCTGGGCCGCCTGGAAACGGTCGACCGCCGCCAGGTCGTTGAACAGGAACGGCAGGTCGTAGATCTGTACTTGCTTGGTGTACTGCTCAAACTTGGCCAGGGACGGCGCCAGCATCTGCACGTCGCCCAGCAGCAGCGCTTCCATTTCCTTGCCGTCGCCGAACAGCGAGGAGTTAGGGTACACCTCGACTTTCACCCGGCCGGGCAGGCGTTCTTCAGCGAGCTTCTTGAACAGCAAGGCGCCCTGGCCTTTGGGGGTGTTTTCCGCGACGACGTGGGCGAACTTGATCACGATGGGGTCGGCCGCCTGGGCCAGGCCCGCGGCAAACAAGGTGGCGGCGCAGAACAGCGCCCGAGAAAGCTTGAGCATGGAAAATCACCTTCTTATTGTTGTGTTATAGGGCAAGGTGCCTGATGTCACGCGTATAGAGAATTTCGAATTTTAGATACCTGCGTTCGGCGTGGACGAACGCCGATTTTGCAAACGACAGAGATCCAATGTGGGAGCGGGCTTGCTCGCGAAAGCGGTGTGCCAGTCACCGGATGCACTGGCTGACACACCGCTTTCGCGAGCAAGCCCGCTCCCACATTTCTACGGTTGCGCGGCTAATAATCGTTGGGCCCGCAGCAACACCGGTGCATCCACCATCTGCCCGTCCAGCTGATACGCCCCGGCCCCATGGGCACCGGCGTCCACCACCCGTTTGGCCCAGGCCAGATCCTCGGCACTGGGGGCCAACGCCTGGTGAATCACCGCCACCTGCTTGGGATGGATACACAGCGCGCCGGCAAAGCCCATTTCATAGGCATGCCGAATCGAACGGCGCAGGCCTTCGGGGTCGTCGATGGCCGGGTGCACGCCGTCCAGCGGCGCCACCAGCCCGGCGGCGCGGGAATGCACGATCAAGGCAAGGCGAGCCTGGTCGAGGGCAAATTGCGCGGCCGGGGAGCCGCTGCTCAGGTTCAAGTCCAGCGCCAGGTCCAGGCCACCAAACGACAGGCGCTCCACCAGCGGCGCATGGGCGATTTCCGCCACCGCCAGCAAACCCCGCGCACTCTCGATAATCGGCCAGATAGCCTTTCCCGTTGCAGCCACCACGGCCACCTGGGCCGCACTTTCAACCTTGGGCAGCAACACCCCTGCGACCCCGGCGTGGGCCTGACAGAACGCCACATCGGCAAAATGCTCGGGATGCTCCGGCGCGTTGATCCGCACCCACACCCGCGCCGCCGGCGCCGCCTGCAAAAACACCCCGAGGTTGTCCCGGGCCTGACGCTTGAGCGGCTCTTCCACCGCGTCTTCAAAATCCACAATCACCGCATCGGCGCCGCTGGCCAGGGCCTTGGCAAAACGTTCCGGTCGGCTGCCCGGTACAAACAGCGCAGAGCGCACAAGAGAGGTTGGCATCGTTCGATTCCTTGTCAGATAACGCCGCGGATACGCAGGCCGTCGATGGCTTCAGCGGAGTAACCCAGCTGGTCGAGAATCCCCTGGCTGTGCTGCCCCAGCCCCGGCACCGCATCCATCCGCGGGGTGAACGCGGCATTGCGTGCCGGTGGCAGCAACGACGGCAACTTGCCCGCCGGGCTGTCGACTTCACGCCAACTGTCCCGGGCCTTGAGCTGCGGGTGGTCCCACACGCCTTGCATGTCGTTGACTCGTGCACTGGCGATTTGCGCGTCTTCCAGGCGCTGGATCACGCCCTCGGCGCTCATCTGCGCAAAACTGTCGACGATGATCTGGCGCAGCGCGTCGCGGTTTTCCGAACGCTTGAAGTTGGCCGAGAAACGCTCGTCGGTGGCCAATTCCGGGGTGAGCAGCACCTTGTCGCAGAACGCCGCCCATTCCCGCTCATTCTGCAACCCGAGCATCACCGTGCCGCCGTCGCCGGTGGGAAACGGCCCGTAGGGGTAGATCGTCGAATGCGCCGCACCCGCGCGCGGTGGCTGGGGCGCGCCGTCGAACGCGTAATACATCGGGTAGCCCATCCACTCCACCAGGCTTTCCAGCATGCTGACGTCGATGCGACTGCCCTGCCCGGTCTTGCCCCGCAGCAGCAGCGCCGAGAGGATGCCGCTGTAGGCGTACATCCCGGCGGAGATATCGGCGATGGAGCAGCCGGCCTTGGCCATCTGGTCTTCACCCGGGCCACCGGTGACCGAGAGAAAGCCGCCTTCGCTCTGGATCAGCAGGTCGTAGGCCTTTTTCTTTTCATACGGGCCACCCTCGCCATAGCCGGAGATGTCGCAGACGATCAGCCGCGGGAAGCGCTCATGCAGCGCCTCGAATGACAATCCCATGCGCGCGGCCGCGCCCGGTGCGAGGTTCTGCACCAGCACATCGGCATCGGCCAGCAGGGTTTCCAGGATGTTCCCGGCATCGTCGTGCTTGAGGTCCAGGGTCAGGCTTTCCTTGGAACGGTTGGTCCACACGAAATGCGAGGCCAGGCCGCGCACGCGCTCGTCATAGCCCCGGGCAAAGTCGCCCGCCCCGGGACGTTCGATCTTGATCACCCGCGCGCCCAGGTCGGCCAACTGGCGAGTGCAGAACGGTGCGGCAATCGCGTGTTCCAGGCTGACAACGGTGATGCCGTCCAGCGGTCGTTGATTAGCGGTCATGACAGTTCCTTAAAGCCAGTGAGCCAGGGACGCGGCGTTGCGCAGGTCCCAGACTTTTTCGATCAGCCCGGTGGTTTGCGCGGGTGTGCGGGCACCGCTGAATTGAGTCAGGCGCTGGAACTTGTCGGCCAGCTCCGAGCGGTTCAGGGTGTTGCCCGGGTCGCCCTTGGGTTCGTCGATGGCGCCGTGCAGGGTGCGACCATCGGCGGTGGTCACGATCACCCGGCCCAGCCAGCGCTGCGGATAGGCACCGTCGACTTCGGCGTCGAGGGTCATGGAGACCTTGTCGCGAAACGCCGCCACGTCCCCGTCACTCAGCGCCAGCTCGTGAAACTCGGTCAGCCCGGCCTTGCCATGCACGGCGATCAACCCCAATACGGTGCCCATGGAAAACTTGGCCTGGTGCACGGTCTGCGGCAGCGTCACCCGGCCCAAAACGTCGATGGCGCCCTGGTGAACGCGGGTTTCCACATGGGCGATCTGCTCATGGCCCAGCCCTTCGCGCTGCATCAGATCCAGCAGCGCATCGGCGGCCGGATGGGTGTGGCGGCATGAAGCATGGAACTTGAACGACGTTTCCAGCAGCGCCCAGCGGCTGCCGAGGCGATCGGACAATTTGCCTGGGTCGGCGTCGGTGGACATGCCCGCCGCCATCCCCTGATCGCCTTCCAGAATATTGCGCGCACCGGTCAGCCCGTCCGCTGTCAGATACGCCGCCAGCAAACCATCGGCAGCGGCCTTGGCAGTGTGCAGTTGCTTGGAGTCGGCGGCGTCCCGCAGGAACTCCCACAGCCCGGCCGCCTGAGTGCCGGCACTGCCCAGCAGGTTGATGAATTGCTCTTGGTTGAAGTCGAGCAATTTGCCCACGGCCACCGCCGCTGCGAGGGTGCCGACGGTGGCCGTGGTGTGGAAGATCCGGTAGTGGGAGCGGCCCATGAATTCGCCGATGCGAATCCCGGCTTCGTAACCGGCCACCGAGGCCAGCAGCAGCTCGCGACCGGACTTGCCGAGGTCTTGCGCCGCCGCCAATGCCGCCGGAAACACCACGGTCGCCGGGTGCAATACCGAGCTGTTGTGCAGGTCATCCTGCTCCACCAGGTGCGACGACGCGCCATTCACCAGCGCGGCGAAATAGGCACTGCTGCTGCCGCCGTTGACGATGATCTGCGCCGGGCCATCAGCCGGGCCCATCCTGCGGGCATAACGTTCGAACAGCGGGATCGGATGCGCGCCCTTGCTGGCCAGCGCCGAGGCGAGCCAGTCGAGGAACAGGTCTTCGGTGCGGGCGAGTACGGCGTCCGGCAATTGTGCGTAATTCAACTCGGCGAGGAACCGGCACAGCGCTTGGGTATGGCTCATGGTCGGGCCCTCAGAAGCTGCGTGGCAGTTCGAGCAGATGCTCGGCCACGTAGGACAGGATCAGGTTGGTGGAGATCGGCGCAACCTGGTACAGGCGGGTCTCGCGGAACTTGCGCTCCACGTCGTATTCGCAGGCAAACCCGAAGCCGCCGTGGGTTTGCAGGCAGGCGTTGGCCGCCTCCCAGGAAGCCTTGGCCGCGAGGTACTTGGCCATGTTCGCGCTGGCCCCGGCATTGGCGCCGCTGTCGTATTCCTCACAGGCACGCCAGCGCATCAAGTCGGCCGCTTCGATCTCGATATGGGCTTCGGCAATCGGGAACTGCACGCCCTGGTTCTGTCCGATGGGCCGACCAAATACCACGCGGTCGCGGGCATAGGCGCTGGCTTTCTCGATAAACCAGCGGCCATCGCCGATGCACTCGGCGGCAATCAGCGTCCGCTCGGCATTCAAGCCGTCGAGGATGTAGCGAAAGCCCTTGCCCTCCTCGCCAATCAGGCTGTCCAGCGGCAACTCCAGGTTGTCGAAGAACAGTTCGTTGGTCTCGTGGTTGACCATGTTGGCGATGGGCTGCACGGTCAGGCCGTTGCCGATGGCTTCCCGCAAGTCCACCAGGAAGATCGACATGCCTTCGGATTTTTTCTTCACCTCGGCCAACGGCGTGGTGCGGGCCAGCAGGATCATCAGGTCGGAATGCTGCACCCGCGAGATCCAGACTTTCTGGCCGTTGATCACGTACTTGTCGCCGCGCTTGACTGCGGTGGTCTTGATTTTGGTGGTGTCAGTGCCGGTGGTGGGCTCGGTCACGGCCATCGACTGCAGGCGCAATTCGCCGCTGGCGAGCTTGGGCAGGTAGAAGCGTTTCTGTGCTTCGCTGCCGTGACGCAGCAAGGTGAACATGTTGTACATCTGGCCGTGGACGGTGCCGGAGTTGCCGCCGCAGCGGTTCACTTCTTCCAGAATCACCGAGGCTTCCGCCAGCCCCAGGCCGGAGCCACCGTATTCTTCGGGGATCATTGCCGACAGCCAGCCGGCGTCGGTCAGGGCTTTGACGAAGGCTTCCGGGAAGCCCTTTTCTTCATCGACCTTGCGCCAGTAGGCGGCGTCGAATTCGGCGCAGAGTGCGCGCACGCCTTCGCGGATGGCATTCAGTTCTTCGTTGTCATTCGGGTTCATTAACGGCTCTCCGCCTGTTGTTCTTGGAGGTTTATTCGAAATGCAGTTCGGCGCGCTGGGCCAGGCCGTCGGCGTTGCCCGCCCACAGTTCCGCGACGCCCGGCGCGGTGATGTGCCCGCCCACTTCAAAGGCTTGCGGGGCAATCAACGGACGCACGCCGCGATACGAGAAACGGCGCAACGTGGCCGCGGGGTTGGCGCGGCAAAATGCGCGCAGGCTCAAGGTGGCGATCAGCGGACCGTGCACCACCAGCCCCGAATAACCTTCGGTGCCGGTGACATAGGGGTAGTCGTAGTGAATGCGGTGGCCGTTGAAGGTCACGGCGCTGTAGCGGAACAACAGGGTTGGCGTCGGGTCGACCGCTTCACGCCAGGCGCCTTCGGGGAGCGCGTCACCACTGCCCTGCTTGGGCGGCGTGGGTTCGCGGTAGACGATGTCCTGTTCTTCGCGCAGGGCCAGGCGGCCGTCCTGGGAATAGTCGTGGCGCACGGTGACGAACAACAACGAGCCGGTGCGACCGGTTTTTTCTTCCACCTGGGTGATGGTCGAAACGCGGGTGGCGGCCTCACCGGCACGCAATGCATGGAAGAACTCGATGCGCCCGCCGGCCCACATGCGGTTGCGGTTATCGGCCGGCGGCAGGAAGCCGCCACGGGCCGGATGACCGTCACCGCCCAGGGCGGACTCGGGCAGCGGGTCCTGGAAGAAGCACCATTGCCACAAGGGCGGAACCGGCTCGCCATCTGCCGGTGCCGCTTCGCCAAAGGTGGCGGCGATGCGTTTGAGCAGGTTGTGGCTCAAGTGGTCGTGGGCTGTTTCGCTACGGCCGATCCAGTCTGTGGCGCTCATCAGGTGCATGTCCTCGGGCAGGGAATCTGAACCGGATCATGCTGGGCCCTGGCCGTTCTGAGAATTTGCATTTCAATAAAGCAGCGTTCGGCTATGCTGAACGCCATCGCCCATAAAAAGATCTCAAGAACCCGGATGATCAATGTGGGAGCTGGCTTGCCTGCTCCCACATGGGTTCTTCGTCGCTGCCCCGGAGCCTTGCATGCACTTTGATCTGGCTGACTTACGCCTGTTTATCCATATCGCCGAATCCCCCAGCCTGACCCAGGGCGCCAAGCGCGCGTTCCTTTCGCCGGCCGCCGCCAGTGCGCGGATAAAGGCCCTGGAGGGCCAACTCGACACCCGCCTGTTGTACCGCGACAGCCGTGGTGTGGAAATTACCCCGGCGGGCGAACGGCTGCTGCACCATGCGCGGCTGATCATGCGCCAGGTGGATTACCTGAAAAGCGAGTTCACCCAATACGGCATCGACTCGGCCGGACATATCCGCATTTTTGCCAACACCACCGCCGTGACCGAGTTTCTCCCGGAGGTGCTGGCCGGCTTCCTGTCCCAGCGACCCGGCGTGACGGTGGACCTGCAGGAGCGGCTGTCACGGGACATCGTGCGGGGCGTGCTGGATGGCACCAGCGACATGGGGATTATTGCCGGGCCTGTGGAAGCATCGGGTTTGCAGGTGCTGCACTTCAGCACCGACCACCTGGTGCTGACGGTACCGGTGGGGCATCCGCTGGCGGGCCTGCCTTCGGTGACGCTGGAGCAAACCCTGGCTTATCAGCATATCGGCTTGCATGACGGCAGCACGTTGCTGAGTTTCCTGCGTGAGCATGTGGAGCGGCTGGGCAAGCACTTGTCGTTGCGCATTCAAATGTCGAGCTTCGAGGCGATCTGCCGGATGGTTGAGGCGGGCGTGGGGATCGGCATCATTCCCGAGTCGGCCGCCGTGCGGCACAGCCGGACCATGCAACTGGTGACGGTGAAGCTGGATGAGGTTTGGGCAGTGCGTGAGCGCAGTATTCTGGTGCGGGAACTGGAGGCGTTGCCGGGGACGATTCGGGCGTTGATCGCGACCTTGATGCCCGAGATGGAACCGCCCCGGCTGCCGGGCGCCTAAGCTAACGTTGCCCTTTTGCGAAGGAGATCTGGTCATGCAGCTTGAAGGTTCCTGCCATTGCGGCGCGGTTTCGTTCAGTCTTGAGAGTGCGCATCCCTACCCTTATCAGCGGTGTTATTGCTCGATTTGTCGCAAGACCCAGGGGGGTGGCGGGTATGCGATCAACCTTGGGGGGGATGCCAGGAGCCTCAAGGTACGGGGGCGCAAGTTGATTTCGATTTATCACGCGCGGATGAAAGGGCCGGGGGATAGCCGGGCGCATGCGAGTACGGCTGAGCGGCATTTTTGTTCGCAGTGTGGGTCGGGGTTGTGGTTGTTCAGTCCGCAGTGGCCGGAGTTGATTCATCCGTTTGCTTCGGCGATTGATACGCCGTTGCCGGTGCCGCCGGAGCATACGCATTTGATGCTGGGGTCGAAGGCGCCGTGGGTTGAGGTGAGTGTTCGCGCGGGGGACCTGGAGTTTGAGGAGTATCCAGAGGAGTCGATTGCCGAGTGGCATGGGCGGTTGGGGTTGGGTTGATTGATTGAGTGAGTGTATATCCGTTATTTAGGTAACGGCTGCTATTGGTTCCGCTCTTACAGCGGCTCACTTTTGAACAGCGCAAAAGTAAGCAAAACGCTCTTGCCCCACCACTCGGCACCTCGCCTAGGCTCGGTGTGCCCTCACTCCGGC